>NZ_SUTM01000004.1:0-96840 GCF_015062935.1 Methanobrevibacter sp.
TATGAGGTGTAAGTCTCACGTACGGTTCTTAGGAGAGTTTGGGGAAGTAATTCCTCACTCTTATCCGACAACATCAGTGCAAGAGTAGATTTAACACTCAAAAAAATAGTAGAAGAATCAACCTTCAACCATAAAGACGCCTACGAGCTTGGAGCAAAACTGATAGCTATCGGCGATGCAGAAGAAACCATGGAAATAATTGACACTGATCCAGTTCTTCAGAAATTAATAAAACAAAATGAATACAAAATAATCCAAGCAAAAAAGGAACAGCTTGAAAAGGAATTAAAAGATTTATAGGAGGCAACCTATGGGTCGAGGTAGTTCAATAAAAAGTAGCGGATAATTTTACTACTGCTATGCAAACGTCAACATAAAGTTGGTTAAAAGGAACCAAAAGTTGCATAATATTTATTCACAATTGATGATTGGTGAGGTTAAATAAGGGCGAAACTGTTAATGAAGTTTCGAACCAAGCTATATTGATGCTCAAACTAGATTGATATAGTTATTAGGTTGGGCCTTGAATATTTAAAGTTCATCAGAAATCAATCTTACAGAGATTATGGTATTCTTGCAGTATTTTGATAAAAATCCAATCCAAAAATTTAATCGTTGCGAAAGCAAATATAAAATTAAGTTCATGTTTAAGTTTGAATGTTAAAATATTTTTTAAGATAATATGTTGGAGGATTAATAAATATGAATGAAAAGGCTAACGAGAGTTCTTGGTTTCCGTTAATAGTTGTGGCTTGTGCTTCCTTTATTATAGTATTGGACTCTTTTTTCATGAATGTTAGCATTTCTAGAATTGTTGTTGATTTGAGTACTGATGTTAGTACTATTCAAATGATCGTGTCGTTTTGTACTCTTATCACTGCTGCGTTGATACTGTTCAGTACCAAACTTCAGGACATAGTTGGTAAAAAGAAACTGTTTGTAATTGGTGCTGCACTTTTTGGTATCGGCATATTTGCTGCAGTATTGAGTTCAAGTGTTACAATGTTTTTTGTCGGATGGGCAGCGATTAAAGGTGTTGCTGCGGCATTAATGCTGCCTGCCATAGTTTCAATAATAAGCGGAATATATTCCGGAAGAAAGCGTACAATTGCTTTGGCAACTCTCGGGGTAATGGCAGGACTTGCAGATATTTTAGCTCCACTCCTTGGTGGGCTTATTACAACTTTTTTCAGCTGGAGATACACTTTCGCATGTGAATTAATATTCATTTTATTTATTTTAGTAATGCAAAATAAAATACCTGATTTTAAGCCTACTGAATCTAAAAGCGATCTTGATATTATTGGTGCTATACTTTCCGGTATATGTCTTCTTTTGCTTGTGCTTGGTATTTTGACTCTGACTAAGGATGTTGCTACCAGCATAACTGAGATAATTTTGGGATTGATAGTCTTGGCAATCTTTATATGGTTTGAACTCAAAAGAAAAAGGTCAGGCAAGGTGCCATTGATTGATGTTGATTTATTTAGAGACAAAAATTTGCGTATAGGTACATCTATTAAGTTATTATATAATATTATAATATCCGGAACATTTTTTGTAATGGTTCTGTTTTTCCAAAGTGTATTGCAGTTAAATCCATTCGATACGGGTTTGGCTTCACTTCCGTTTGTTATGGCTTTGTTTATTTTTTCATTGACCGCTCCAAAACTAATAGGAAAACTGAATCACAAGACAATCATGGCAGTAGGATGTATAATATCCATTGTCGGATGTCTGATTTTAAGTTATCAATTTAAATTAAATGTAAATATGCTGGATTTAATTCCAGGACAGTTTTTACTTGGGACAGGTCTTGGTTTTATGATGGCTTTAGCATCGGATGTTGCATTATTCGATGTTCCTGCTGAAGGCCAAAATAACGCATCAGGTATTATTACAACTGGTGAAACATTAGGTTCCTCATTGGGAACAGCAATCATTGGAATAATTCTAATTCTTGGAGTTATGGGTGGTATTAGTACTGCAGTCGATACCTATGCGCCTGATTATTCAGGGGACGAACATTTCCATCAGGAGGTCTATGATTACTTCCAAAAATTAGAGACTATAGAGGGACAAGACAGTATTGTTGTGGATACTGCAGATATAATTATTCAGAATGCAATGGCATCCGTAATGTATGGATTGGCCGTCGTGTTAGCAGCTATTTTAATTCAAACGCTGCGGATAAAAAACAATAATATTAAAAAACAATGAGAGGTCATCTCTCATTTGCTTTTTTTTTAATCTGCACCAATCATTCTAAGGTATCTTTCTAAATCATCATCCATGTAACGCTTTAAGTATTTTCTTTCCATTTCAATCAACTTATTATTTTATTGGAGACTTTTTGATATTTTTATTATATATTTTTTGATATTTTTATTGGAGACTTTTGTAAATAATAATTAATTTCCCCAATGTTTGTCATCTTAATGTTTACTTTAGTATTTCATAGATATTCTGTTAGGGTGAGAGCATTTGGAAGTAATATTTGTTCGTTAACTATGAAATAAATTTCACTAAAAAATAGGAAATACTTTTATTAATTTTTAAGTTTTTTTGTTAGTACTGAATAAGATATATTTCGATTTTTAGTAGATAATTTCTATACTGCTATGCGAATAGTATTTGAAATTCATGATACATTCAGTTTTACTGCGAATATAACGTTTTCTGATTTTATTCGCAATTTATGAAACAAGATTTCGCTTTTTAGTCGTTAATTTCAATCTTGCTACGCCAATGCCAATATGAAATTGGTTAAAAAGAATCAGAAGTTGCATAATCCAGATTCACCATTGATGATTGGTGATGTTAAAAAGGATGATTTTGTAAAAGAGGTTATGGAACCTAGCTATATTGATTCGCAGCTAAAGATTAATGTAAGTTTTTCATAATTGTAGAGAATATTTTTGATTTTTAATGTGTAGATAATATATTGTTCAAAAACAAAAATATTATTATGAAAAAGTTTTTGAGTGTATCATTAAAATTCCAATGGAAAACAGTACTGGCTATTTTCGCATTAATCGCCGTTCAGACATACTTTCAAATGGAAATAATTGACCTATTCGGTGCTGCTTTGACGGGAGTTAAACAGCAGAATGCAGATTTGCTTTTCAAATCCGGATTGAATATGGTAGGGTATACAATCCTTTCAATGATTTCCCTTTATGCGGTCTCTTTACTCTCAACAAGAGTGGCTTCAAATGCAGCATATAAAATCCGTGAGAAAATATTTCATATCCTGATGAACCTGCCTGATGAGGAAGTTGCTCAATTTAAAATTTCAGGGCTAACTACACGGTCAACCAGGGGTATGTCCTCAGAACAGGGATTTTTAGTGATAATACTCGAACAGTTAATACTGATTCCCGTTACATTCATAGCAGTCGTATATGAAATAGCATTGATTGATACGTCTTATGCGATATTCTTCTTGGCACTTATTGCCATTCTTTCCATGATTATAATTTTAAGAATGAAAAAAATTGTAGAAATATTTTTCAGAGCTAAAAAGACATACGGAATGCTAAACCAGTTATTTCTATCTAAAATCAGTGATATAGCTGACAAAATCCCATATAACAAAAAGGAGTATGAGGCTGAATTTGAAAAGGCCTGTGAGAATTCATATGATAAAAACGTTAAGTATATTTCTAGTCAATATTACCTCGGGCCACTGTTAATGTGGGGTTTATATTTCATTGTTTTGATTACTTTGGCAATGGTTAATTCCGGATACACAATCGGCTTTGAAACCGACAGCGTATTTGACTCATTCATTATTTTAATGTATATTGCCTACTTCATTGGTACCTTAACTCCTATTCCCGCATTGATTGACAGGTGGCCACGTGCATATGCCACTTCAGTGCGTTTAGAGGAAGTCCTGACTATTGAAGATAAAATCATAAAATCCAAAAACACAGATGCTAATCCAAAAGCAATAGAAATTGTTGAGGAGGATATTGCATGGGAGGATAAGGGCATATGGGCTGAAAGAAACGACATCCTGGACAAATTCACTGACATATTAAAAGAGGACAAGATTAAAATAATAATATCAATGATTTTGCTTACTGTATCTACCTTGTGTATTGTTTATGCCCCTAAAGTTGCAGGAAAGACTGCTAATTTATTGCTTTCTAATTCAAATACATTCAACGACCCTACTGTCTACACCAATCTTGCAATATTGATTCTATTATATTCCGGAGGGTATCTCTTAACAATACCTACAAAGAAAATCATGGGAACTATCGGTGAAAAGGTAGCATATAATTTAAGAATGCAATTATTTGATAAGATCGATGCTATCGGTTCAGGATACATTAAAGAAAATTCAAAGGGTCTCATCTTTTCCAGATTAAACAATGATGTGATGAACATCCGTGAGTTTGTCTCTTCCCGCTTTTCTGATATTTATGCGCAAATTCTATCAATAATCCTAGTAATTGTATTGATGTTGATGACAGACTTCAGATTGAGTCTAGTATATATTGCGATATTGCCGATTTATGCCATCGCATTCTATTTATGTGATTATAAATCTAGAGATTACTACGACGGTCATCAAAAGCATTTAGGAAGATTGATGAGCAATTTTGAAAGAGGTCTATCAAATCGTGATTCATTCCATGAAAAAGGATTTAAAAATATCAATCAAACTGTAATTGACTATTACACTAAATCCAAAAACGTCACTAATGCCATGGTGCCGATTACAACATTTTTAACAAATATAAGTAATATAACTGTATATATGGCAGGGATTTACTTCTTATCAGTTAATGAGATTCAGCTGGGAACCCTATTGGCAGTTATTATGTACGGGCAATTATTGACTAAGCCTATTAAAAAAATAAGCAAATCTATCGCTTCCATTGAAACTTCATTTTCAAGCATCAAAAGGATATTTGCGATTATTGACTATGAAAACGATGAATAATTGATTGTTGTTAAAAAAAGTTAAAAAACATAGGATTCCTATGTTTTTTTTTTTAATTTATAGATTTTCCAATCTCGTACGCTTCTTTTAATTCAGGTTTTCCTTCAGTGTCTCCTGGCTGTGTTACATGACTGCATAAGATCTTGCCGATGTTTTTCCATCCAATGTGTTTTTCCAAATTGTCATACCAAAACTCACTTTCTTCAAATCCGGCACCTTCTGCTGCCATAATAAGAATACTGTCTTTTACTGGATTTTTGTAGTTATCACATTCCGCAACTGCAAACAAGCGGTCAAAAGCGTTCTTAAGAAATCCTGAAATGTTCCAGTAATATAATGGGATGATAAAACCACTATCTGCCCAATTAAAATCGGAGTTGATTTTTGAAAACCTTGCCGTTAATGTAAAATACGTCCTATTAAATTAAAATCTAAAAGAATTCCGTCAATTATATTGTTTGTCTTTTAATCGAAATATGGTGTATGGATAGATGAGTTTTGAGGTTATTGGAAAGTGATTTTGATGAAAAAAAGATATTAACCTATAAAAGGTAAAATGAGAGATGAACTCTCATCGTATTTTAATGCGCGTATCATCCAGCCGCAATGTCAGAGCAAAAACAACGCCCATAAGAATTGTCGTTACTATCATTACGAATCCCATTGCATTTTGAACAATGATGTCTGCAGCAGCAATAACAATGCTTTCCTGTGATTTAAGTTCGTCTATGTTTCCCATTTTTTGGAAGTAGTTGTAGATATCTTGATGTATGTGGTCATTTTCTGAATATTGTGGTGCATAGATATCGACTGCATCGATGATGCCTCCAATAACTCCAAGAATTAGAATTACTCCGATGATTGCTGTACCCATTGATTCACCTAATGTCTGGCTGACTGTAGTGATGCCTGATGCGTTATTTTGATTTTCATCAGGAATGTTGATTAATGCAATGTCAGTGCTTAAAGCCATTATAAAACCAAGTCCTGATCCTAATATAAACATTCCAGGCATTAAATCAAACATTGTTGTTTCAAGTCTAAACTGATAGAGTAGAATCAGACATCCAATGATTGCTATTACGCTTCCGACTGCCATGAGGGTCTTGTGATTCAATTTTCCTATTAGACTTGGAGCCGCCACTGCAAAGATAAGCAAGCCGAAAGTCAGAGGAAGTGTGGTCAAACCTGTATCGAATGCATTTAAATTCAATACGCTTTGCAGGAACAGTGAAACTGCAAACAATCCACCGCCCATTACAATATAAGATAATACGATAATGGAACTGCCTATACGTAAATTCTTGTCTTTGAACAGGTCCATGTCGAGCAGTGGCACTTTGCCATTTCTTTTTCTTTTGATTTCAAACAATGCAAAGATGGCCAGTGCGATTATGCCTAAAATAATGGCGGATACACTTATTATGGCATCTTCACTTAGCATCAAAATACCAATGACAAATAAGATAAGGCCTATAAATGAAATAATTGCACCTGTAATGTCCAAATCGCTTTTGGATTCGGTAGGAACGAAGTCAGGTATTTTATTTTGCATTACTAAGATGAATATCACAATTATCAGTTCACATGCAAATCCATATCTCCATGAGAGAAATGTTGTCATGATTCCACCGAATATCGGACCGACGGCGGCTGAAAGTGCAACCATTATGCTCTCAATTGCCAAAGCAAATGTACGTTTTTCACCGGAATATGTTCCGCTGATTATGGAAACAGTCGCAGGTGTCATTAATGCTCCTGCAATACCTTCAATCACTGCCCATCCGATAAACAACATTGTATCGCTTGTACTTATTGCTGCAGTCATTGTACCTATACCGTAAAGCACAGCACCGATTATAAACAGTCGCTTTTTACCGACAATGTCTTGAAGCTTGGCACTGAGCAGCATGAATGCTGCTGTGATGAGGGTGTAAAATGACATTGTCAGCTGAATTGTGCTAACATCTGTATTCAAATCAGCAACAACTTGGGAAATGCTGACGTTCATGAATGTGGAATCCAAAGTTATGATAAATGAGGCGCAAGCCACTAATATTAATGGAATCCATGAGTGTTCCTTAATAGTTTCATTCAATTAGTAATCCTCCAATAAAATTATCAATTTTAACATAGGTCATGTTTTTCTTATATTACTATTTTCTTTTTGTTGTTTAATATATTTGTTCTGTTATTGTAAAATCATATTTTCAAAACGTTTAAACATAAAAAAACATAAATTATTTGTCTAGACAATTATTTGTTAGACAACTAAATTCTTAAGGAAAAAATATCATGGAATTTGAAAATAAAAATGGATTAATAACTTTAATTATACTTATATTAGCTTCTGCGGTTACAATAACTTCTCAAAGTATTGTAACAACAAGCCTGCCGCATTATATGCATGATTTCTCAGTATCCTCTGCAACTGCACAATGGACATATTCTGTATTTCTATTGGTTCTTGGAGTGATGATTCCTCCAACCGCATACATTACAAGAAGATTTAAAATCAAAACAATACTGACAGCATCCCTCATATTGTTCATAATCGGATCAGCGATTTGTTTTTTATCAACAAACATTGGAATGTTGATTGTTGGTAGAATTTTCGAAGCTATGGGAACCGGTATTCTAATGCCAATATGCCAAATATTGATCTTTAGGATAATGCCTGAAGAAAAATGGGCAGTATTTATGGGGCTGTTCGGATTCATTGTCGGAATTACACCTGCAATGGGACCTACATTTGGAGGCATTATAGTTGATTTGTATAACTGGAGAGTTATATTTGAAATTTTTGCAATATTGGCTGCAGTAATTTTAATTTTAGCTATTCTCTTTGTAAAATTCGAACTTGAAACTGAAGATTATCCGCTGGATTTTGTATCATTGATATTGTCCATATTATTCTGTGTAGGCATTATGGCCGGATTTTCAAATATTGCAGAGTTCAGATTCAGCTTAACTTATGTAATCCTGCCAATAATCATTGGAGTAATAACATTAATAATATTTGTCAAGCGTCAAAACAAGATTGAAAAGCCACTGATTAACTTGGCTGTACTTAAAAATAAGTATTTTGTATATGGAACCGTTTTTGCTGCATTGCTATACTTTACAATGTGTGGAATCAATGTAATGGTGCCGTTATTTGTTCAAAATGTAGCATATCACTCCCCAACAGCATCAGGACTCATACTGTTGCCTGCAGCAATAATAATGATCGTGTTTAATTTCATAGGTCCTGTATTGTCAGATAAAATTGGAATTAAACCTGTTTTGATTGCAGCATCAGTTTTAAATATAATAGGATTTGGGGCAATGATGACCTATAACATGAATTCAACATTTGAATACCTGCTTATTACACAGATAATCAGAGGAATCGGATGTGGACTTGGTCTGACACCTGCAATTACATGGACCATGAGTGTGGTGTCATGGGACGTTGAGGATGCAACCGCAATCAACAACACTGCAAGACAGGTTATAGGTGCAATCGGTTCATCAGTCACTGTTGTTATAATGCAGATATTGGCAAACGGAAAAATTACTCATAATCAACTTTCCGTCAGCTCATTCAGCATGACCTCTATGATGATGATAATTATTACAGTAATAATATTGATTATAACAATACTGTTTATAAAGAATAAAAAAGACATTGTTGAGGGCTAAAATGAATAATTTGGATTTCGACCAGAGGTTATTTAGAATCAACAAACTGTATACTGAAAAAACAAACAGCAATCTAAAGGAATTTAATGTGACACGTTCGGACATGTCATTTCTTTTAACATTAAATGAAATGGGTGAAATCACCCAAAAGGAATTGGCCAAGTCCAGAAATCTCAATAATGCAACTGTTACACGTGCCCTTGAAAGGCTTGAAAAAAAGGGATTCGTAAAACGGGTGGATGATGAAAAAGATAAGAGAAAAAAGAATGTTTTGCTTACCTCTGATGGAAAGCAAATTATTGTTAAAATCCTAAAAACGCATGAAGCTTACAAAAAGGAATTATTCAAGGATTTTGATGAAAATGAATTTCAAAATCTGTTGATTCTTATGGATAAGCTATTGTTTAAATTGGAAAATTTTTAAATGATATATGATTTTTCCATTATCTTTTTTTAATTATGTAAAACATTATAAAATGGAAATATTCTTTCCATTTTTTTTATTTAATTAATATATTTGAATCCTAATTGATTAGATAGGGTTCTATATTTGTTGTTATCTTGGAACCTATCTTTGCAAGGCTTTCCACATCATCTTCCATCTCATTTTCAATCCAGCAAATGATGAAATTGTATATTCCTCCGATATGATAATAAACTTGATATCTTTCTTTTTTAGAAGTATTTTTCAAAATGTCGTTGAAATAGTTGACAAGTACTTTCTGCAGGATGTAGCTCTGGTTTTGCCTGTGGATTGTCTTTAGGAATTCATCATATTTCAGAAATGTTTCAAGGATTGTCTGAATATATGTCTCCTTTGTACGTGTTGATTTATTTTCATATTCGGTTAAGTATTCGTCCATCATCAGCTCGAGTTTGTATCTGATGATATCTTCCTTTGATTTGAAGTTACGATAATATGTGGATCGGTTAACTTCTGCCAGTTCAGATATATCTTTCACTGTAATTGCTTCAAATTCATTTGTTTTCATCAGTTCAATAAGGCTTTCAACAATTCTGTCTTTACTTTTCATTTTATCTTCCTGAAATTTTCTGTAGTGTTCTGGTATCTAATAAAATCCATACATTTATGGTATTACCTTTTGTTCACAATTTTTAATGAATTGGCTATCTCTTCAAGTTTGGAAACGGGTATTCCGATTATAACTTGATCTTCCTGGAGTTCTGTTGCTATATGTGAGCCCATGCAGCCAAATGAGATGTGAGGTTCATCTGTCTGGATGGAATTGACTACAATGTCTCCGCATAATGACTGTGTTCCTCCAACGCTGTTGTCCATTCTTTTTCCTTTCTGATGGGCATTGGCTCTTATCAAATCAAATATTTGTCTTGGTTTTGCAATGATTACGACAACGTCAGGTTTTATTTTCGAATCTTCAAGAGGCATATATCCTATTGCTTCTATTTTACTGCTGTTTTTAGGAACTGAATCAATCAGTGCCTTTCCGCTTTCCTGTGTTGATGTCACATTCATTTTGTCGAATTGTGATCCGTTAAGTATTTTTTCAGGTATTTCTTTTAATCCCAATATGCTCGCCCCTATTGGGCATCCTATTTCTTTTGCTGTTCCGTAGAATGATTTTCCTTTGCTTGCAGTTATTATTGCCTGGTAGTGCATTATGTTATCTGATTTTTCAAGTATTTCATCGGCATATTCTTGTTTTTCAAATAATTTGACGCTGACAGGACTGGTTTTGAGATTTAGACAGTCTTTAATAGTATTTGATATTTCCTGATAATTTATATAATCACCATAATATGCAACATATGTTGCATTTTATTATTATGGTCCTGGGGATATATAAAGTTTTGCAACATATGTTGCATCATGTCATGGAATATTTGAAAAATAACTTATTTTGAAATTTGTTTTGTTAATGTATGAAATAATTCTTTAAAAATAGAAGTTTGTTAAACTATTTAAATGTAAAATTAAAGAAATATAGTTAAAGACTAAATTCAAGGAAAAAATTCATGAAATTTGAAAATAAGAACGGATTAATAACTTTAATTATACTTATAATGGCTTCTGCTGTTACACTGATATCACAAAGTATAGTAACAACAAGCCTGCCGTATTATATGGAGGATTTCTCAATATCTTCTGCAACTGTGCAATGGACATACTCAGTGTTTCTGCTGGTGCTGGGAGTGATGATTCCACCAACTGCATACATTACAAAAAGATTCAGGATTAAAACAATCCTGACAACATCACTAGTTTTATTTATAATAGGTTCATTACTTTGCTTTTTAGCAACAAGCTTTGAAATTTTAATTGTTGGAAGAATCCTTGAAGCTATGGGAACTGGTATTCTCATGCCTATAGGCCAAATTTTGATTTTCAGAATCATGCCTGAAGAAAAATGGGCATTTTTCATGGGATTAATGGGATTTCTTGTTGGAATCGTACCTGCATTTGGGCCGACAATGGGTGGAATCATAATTGATTTGTATGATTGGAGAGTTATTTTCGAATTTTTAGCTATAATCACCTTTGTAATTTTAATTTCAGCGGTTCTGTTCGCAAACTTTGAACTTGAAACCCAGGATTATCCTTTGGATTTTGCATCTTTAATACTGTCAGTACTGTTCTGTGCAGGTCTGATGATTGGCTTTTCAAATATTGCAGAATTTTCATTCAGCTTGACTCATGTAATTTTACCTATAGTTATTGGAATAATCACATTAGCGATATTTGTCAAACGTCAAAACAAAATTGAAAAGCCGTTGATTAATTTAAATGTGCTTAAAAATAAGTATTTTGTATATGGTACTGTTTTTGCAGCATTGCTCTACTTTATCATGTGTGGAATCAATGTGGTGGTGCCTTTATTTGTACAAAATGTTGCATATTACTCTCCAACCGAATCAGGACTCATATTGTTTCCATCAGCAATAATCATGATAGTGTTCAATTTCTTAAGTCCTGTAATGGCAGATAAGATTGGAATAAAACCAGTTTTGATAGCTTCATCACTTTTAAATATAATTGGATTTGCAGCTATGATGACATATAATATGAACTCTACGTTTGAATACCTGTTAATCACTCAGTTAATCAGAGGAATCGGCTGCGGACTCGGATTATCTCCGGCAATTACATGGGCTATGAGTGTTGTAGCAGGTGACGTTGAGGATGCAACTGCAATCAACAATACTGCAAGGCAGGTTATAGGTGCAATAGGTTCATCAGTTACGGTTGTAGTAATGCAGATACTGGCAAACGGAAACATTACACATAATCAGATTTCCGTCAAATCATTTAGCTTGACATTCTTAATGATGATAATAATAACAGTAATTCTATTGATAATAACAATACTGTTTATAAAGAATAAAAATGATATTGTTGAGAGTTACGATGTATAGATTTAAAATCAGTGGATTTTTTTCATTTTATTAGCTATTAAATAATTTTTCCGCCAATTCCTTTAACATATTCTTCAACATAATTTTTATCTTTCCTGTGGAATGTTGTGTACTCAAATGTGAATTCTGTTGCGGAATCACTGATTTGTTTGATATTTGTTATTTCAACATCAATGACGCCTTCAATATTTTCAAACATTTTAATGAGGTATTTTTCATCGCAGCTAGATGGCAGTCTGACAGATAACTTGAATTTTTCAAGTTTAAGATTATTTTTCTTCCATTCAAATACTTCTTTTGCAGATAATATATCAACAGTTGAAATTTTTAAGGAAAGTTCATCATTGCTTTCTAAGATTACGCATTTTGAAGTAACCTTTTTGACAATGCCCACATATATTTTTTCAGAATGTAAATCCTTCAAGCCCACTTCCTTGCCAATTGATTTTGTCAGGACATTGGTTTTTTGGCTGAGCATTCCTATGGCTCTGTCTGAGCGAATCAATGCTTCCTCACGATTATCCAAATGCTCGGATGATTCCTCCATATTTTTTACAAAGTCCTCTTCATTACCATCTTCGATTAATTTTGACAGATATGCTCCCTCTTTAATCAATACTTCTCTCGCATGGGTGTTTTCCTTATTATTTTTCTGTATTGAATAGTAAAGGTAAGGGTTTTGATATATGACACGGCTGACCATATCTAGCATTAGGCTGTAGATTGGGCTTGAAAATGATCTTGACCTTTCAACGTTGATATGGAGCTTTCTGATTGTTGAAGCTAATGTAATGAATGAAAAATGAGTGAGGCCCTGGACTATGCTCATGTACTTGTCATGCTCTTCGGGTGTGGTTACGACAATTTCACACTCTGATTTTGTTAAATATTTTTCCACACGGTCGAACCAGTTCTCTGCTCTGTTTTCAATAGGGGTCAAAACTATAATCTGTCTTTTGATTGTAGGAACTCGTGGCCCAAACATAGGATGGCAAGGCAGGATTTCCACATTATCTGGAGCATATTTATTCAATGCTTCGGCAGCTTCTGTTTTAATGCTGCATACGTCCATCAATAGTGATCCTTCCGGTGCATGGGGAGCTACTTCTTTAATGGTTTCAGCTGTATATTCTATTGGTACGCTGAAAATGACTATGTCTGCATTCTGTATTGCTTCAATGTTGTTATTGCTATAGTCAACATTCAATTCCCTTGCAACTTCAAGTCCTGAAGCCTTGTTACGGCTTGTGATTGTGATGTTGAAATCATTATTTAAATGTTCAGCTATCCATCGGCCCAGGCCTCTTGTACCTCCGATAATGGTCATATTGCTCTTTTCAGCCATAGTATTTCCTCACCGTAAATTAACAATACTGTTATTCATTTGAATTATATTTGTATCAAAAGTTAATTAAATTTTTCATTTATTTCTCTTTTCTTGAACTACCTCGACCTCTTACAGGTCGAGGTAGTTCAATATATTTTAACTTCATTAATTCTATTGAAATTGAAATAATTCGTTATGTAAAGTGTGTAAATGATTTAATTCGAATTTAAATTATTTTTTGATATGAATGTGTTATTTTATTTCAAATATTATAAAATTCCATATTTTGCAATGAATTATTGAACAAATGAAGTGTCACTTGAATAATTTTACACAATCTCTTAAAAGATTAACTTTTTATTTTAAAAAAAATAAACATATAAAACAATAAAATATATGGATTAGAATAACATGATTGATAAGAATGTAAACTATATAAAATATTTTTTAAATCTTATAAAAGATTTTGATGAAAGTACGGTTCTTAATCCTGATTTAAATGGGATAGAAACTCCAAATATAAAATCTGAAGAATTAAAAATAGATAAAGATTCATTAAATGATTTCTGTCGAAAAAATTCAATCAGTGAAAGTGCTCTTTTTTTAGCTGGTATAAGTCTAGCATTAAATAAGTTTAATTTTTCCAATAAAAACTTGATATTTCATGAAAATGATATAATTTTCACAACAAATTTTGAAAACAGAAAAATCTCCATTGATGAGTATTTAATGCAAATCCAAAAGGATTATGAAGAAAATTTAAAATATGCTGATTTTTCAGTTGATGATGTCATTAAGGAATATGATTTAAAATCAGGCATATATTATGCATTCAATAAGGAATTGGACTTTGATTCATTAGGATATGAATATGACCTTTATCTGGCAATAAATGAAAATTCTGATGAATTCGTTGTATCCTCTTCATATAATGACCAGTTATATTCAGCTGAATACATTAATTTATTCCTCAATAGTATTAATCAAATTATCAATCAATTCTTATCTATAGATATTTCCAATTCAAAATTATCTGATATTTATCTTGTAAAAGAAGATGAAGATTTCAAATTCAATGAAATTAAAACACCATTCATCCATAAACGTTTTGAAAAGCAAGTGGAAAAAGACCCTGATCACCTCGCACTTGTCGCAGACGGTGAAAGATTAACTTACGATGAACTTAACAGGAAGGCCAATAAGATTGCTAATGCCCTTATCAACAAAGGCGTTGAGCCTAGAAGCAATATTGTTATAATGTTTCACAGAAACAGCAATTTGATTGCTGCAATTTTAGGTGTTTTAAAAGCGGGCTGTGCTTATATTCCTATTGATTTAGCATTTCCAAAAGAAAGGATACTCTTCATGGCCCATAACAGTCAGGCAGACTATATTCTTGCTGAAACCACTGACCTTATGCCAAATTCAATAGGCATTGACGAATTGCTTCAGGAGGAAAATGATGAAAATCCTGATGTCGAGATTTCTCCAGACGACTTGGCATATCTCCTTTACACTTCAGGTTCTACAGGTTTGCCAAAAGGTGTAATGGGAACTCATAGAAACGTTACAAGCGGATTCACTGAAGATGAAGAAAATATTGTTTATCAGGCATATTCCAAAATGGAGAAAAACCTTGGGGTCATTACAGTTTCATTTGTTGCATTTACAGCTGACTTTTTAAGTTTAACTTATGGAAATACCTTGGTATTTGCAAATGATGATGAAGCTAAAAACATTGAATCATTGGTTAGGTTAATGGAAAAAGAAAAACCTGACGCATTCACATTCACAACTCCTTCACGTCTAAAACAATATTTAGAATATGAGCCTTTTGCAAAAGCACTATCTTCAATTAACCAAATCAGTATGGGTGGAGAAAAAGTTCCAGATGAACTTGCACATATTCTTTTGTCCAATGATGATATGCTTCCTTATGTCATTTATGGATGTACTGAAGTGACAGGAATCGGAACAATTGAGAAAATAACCGATATGGATAAGGAATTGACAATTGGTGAGGCACCATATAATGTAGTTGCTCAAATAAGAGATATTGACGGACGGATATTACCTCCCGGAGTCATGGGTGAAATTTATATAGGAGGTTGTGGTGTTTCAAAAGGATATTATAATCTGGATGAAAAAAGCCAGGAATCCTTCATTAACATTAACAATATTCCATTCTACAAAACAGGAGACTTCGGTATAGAAAATTCCGAAGGAAAACTGATTTCAAAAGGAAGGATGGACAACCAGATAAAACTCCGTGGATTGAGAATTGAAATCGGTGAAATAGAAGCTAACATCACCAAATTCCCAAATGTAAAACAGACTGCTGTTGTAGTTAAAAAAATCAACAATAACGATCACCTATGCGCATACTTCACTGCAAGTGAAGAAATTGATGTTAAGGCATTGAAAAAATACCTGCAGGAAAGATTAACCACTTATATGGTTCCAACTGTTTTCATGCAGTTAGATGAAATGCCAAAAACACCGAATGGAAAGATATTCCTTAAAAAACTCCCAAAACCAGTGCTTAATTTGGAGTTGATTCCACCTGAAACAGAAACTGAGAAAAAATTATTCGATATTGCAGTATCTGTTGCTGAAAGCACAGAATTGGGTGTGACTGATGATTTATATGCAGTAGGATTTACCTCACTGACATTGATGAAATTAAGTGCAGTTGTCTTTGAAGAGACCGGTGTCAATTTAAATATTTCCAAACTGATTGACGAGCCAACAATCAGAAAAATTGCAAATGAGATAGACAATGCTCAAAAAGATTCCGAGAAACTTGAAAAGATTATTGAAGATGCTAAAAATTCAACATACATTCCATTGACTGCAAATCAGTTAGGTGTTTATTATGAATGTGCTCAGAATCCTGATGAGCCTCAATATAACTTGCCTTGTCTTATAAGATTTGACAATTCAATTGATGCTGAAAAGTTGAAGGAAGCTATTATCAAAACATTTGATACATATCCATATCTTAAAACAAGAATTGTCATGCATGGTGACCAGTTAATGCATAAACGTGATGATTCAATTCCAATAGAAGATATTCCTATTGTTGAAGTGCCTCATATCAGTGATGAGGAAATATATAATCTTAACTTCAAAAAATTCGAGTTGTTGGGTGGACAATTATTCAGAGCAAAAATATATAAAACTGATGATGGAGTCATACTGTTCTTTGACATGCACCACATTATAACAGATGGTGCATCTGTAAACATACTGTTCAAGAGCTTTTCAGATGCTTATGAAGGAAATGAAATTGAAAAGGAAACCATTGACGGTTATATAAACGCATTGATTGAAAAGGAAAACGAAAATAGTGATGAATACATTGCATCTGAAAGATACTTCCATGAATTAATGACACAGGAAGTAGATTCAACTGTCCTGACACCTAACTTGAACGGTAATCCTGATGATGGAGCATTGAAATCAATTTCTAAAAACATCAACCCACAAATAATCAGGAAATTCTGTGCTGATGAAAGGATAAGTCCTAACGTTTTATTCATGGCAAGTACAATATTGAATTTGAATAAGTACACATTTTCAGACAAGACTCTGATTACAACCATATTTAACGGTAGGTCAAATTCCAATTACTTCAATACTCAGGCGTTTTTAGTTAAAACACTTCCTATATTGTCCATCAATGAAGACAGAAACATTACAATAAGACAATTATTGAATCAAACTGACAGATTATGGAAGGATACACTTAAGCATGCTGACTATCCGTATACTAAGATTTCAGAAGAATTCCAATTAAAACCTGAATTCATGTATACTTACAATAACTTTGATGAAAGCATCATTACAATGAACGGTAATGATTATGAATTGACTCGTCTGGACACTGTTGAAACCAATTACAAGATTACTTTCGATATTAACGAATCTGGAGACAATATTGAATTGTTCCTGTTATACAATGACCAGTTATACACAGAACAATACGTTAAAACCTTTTTAAACAGTGTTTTAACCACTGTAAATCAATTTATTGAAATGGATATTGATCAAATTCCTATAAGTGAAATTGAACTTAATAAAAACTATGAGATTCCAACTTTCACACCTGTTGAACTTCCATTCATCCACAAACGCTTTGAAAGACAGGTTGAAGCAAATCCAGAAAACATTGCACTTGTTGCAGAGGATGCAACCTTAACGGCTAGTGAACTTAACATAAAAGCTAATAAAATTGCTAATGCCTTAATTAAAAAAGGAGTCAAACCAAAAAGCAATGTTTTAGTAATGCTTCACAGGAACAGTGACCTGATAGCATCCATATTGGGTATCCTAAAAGCTGGATGTGCATATATTCCTATTGATTTGGAATATCCTCAGGACAGAATCGATTATATCTATGAAAACAGTCAGGCAGATTACATAATATCTGACAAAGATGATTATAACTCATTGAACGTTAAAGAATTGCTTGAAGAAACTAACACTTCAAATCCTGATGTTGATGTTGCTCCTGATGATCTGGCATATATGATTTATACATCAGGTTCAACAGGAAATCCAAAAGGTGTGATGATTTCACATGAAAACATTGCAAACCAGGTTCAAAACCCTAAATCACAATATAATAGTTTATTATGTCTTGCAACAATTTCCTTTGACGTATCTGTCGATGATATATTAACTTCACTTTCAAACGGATTAAAATTAATATTTGCAAGTGACACACAGATTAAAAACATTCCTGAGTTAATTAAATTAATTGATGAGGAAAAACCTGAAGTTTCAGAAATCACTCCATCAAGACTTGCTTCATATCTGGAAGTTCCTGAGTTCTGTGATGTAATTAATTGCTTGAAATGCGTATTCCTTGGAGGAGAACAGTTCTCAACCAAAGTTTATGAGAACTTCAAGAAATACTCTGATGCGATTGTATACAACAGTTACGGACCTACAGAAACTACAATTACTTCAAACAACAAGGAAGTCACTGATGTCAATGATATAACCGTTGGTCATCCGTTAGACAATTATGTTACTGATGTCCGTGATATTGACGGAAAACTCCTGCCGCAAGGTGTAATGGGAGAACTATACATAGGAGGTCTCGGTGTAGGTAAAGGATATTACAACATGCCTGATAAAACAGAAGAAGTATTCCTAACAATCAATAACATTCCATACTACAGAAGCGGAGACTACGCAATAGAAAAACCTAACGGTGAAATAGATATTCAGGGAAGAATCGACAACCAAATCAAACTCAGAGGATTAAGAATTGAAATAGGTGAAATCGAATCCAATATCAATAAGTATCCGTCAGTGAAACAGACAGTTGTTGTAATTAAGAAAATCAACAATAACGACCACTTATGTGCTTACTATACTGCTGAAGAAGAAATTAACAGTTCCGAGTTGAAAGAGTTCTTAAAGGATAAATTAACCAAGTATATGGTTCCAACTGCATACATGCAGCTTGATGAAATGCCTCAAACACCGAACGGTAAGACAGACTTGAAGGCATTGCCTGAACCAAAACTTGACCTGGAAAACATCAAACCTGAAAATGAACTTGAAGAAAAACTCTTCAAAATAGCTTCAGAGCTGGTCAACACTGATCAATTTGGTGTTACTGATGATTTGTATGCAATAGGATTTACTTCATTGATATTAATGAAATTCAACTCATTGATTTATGCTGAAATGGGAATCAATTTGGATATTTCTGTATTATTCAATGACCCAACCATTAGAAAACTTGCAGCAGAAATTGATGCTAACGCAGATCAGGAAACAGATTTAGAAGAATTTGTCGAATTGGCTTCTAAATTAGATTATTTCCCATTAACTGAAAACCAGTTAGGTATATACTATGAATGTATACAAAATCCTGATGTAATCAAATATACCATGCCAACACTTTTAAGATTCGGCAGTGATGTTGATACTGATAAATTGAAGGAATCCATTATTAAAACAGTTGAAGCTCATCCATACATCAAAACCCGAATCATCACAACAGAAGACGGCTCTTTAAAACAGCAAAGAAATGATGATGCTCCAATCGATGAAATCGAAATTGTTGAAGTTGATTCAATAAGTGATGATGAAATAATTAAAAATGATGTTAGAGCATTCAATTTCGGTGATGAACAGCTATTCAGATTTAAAATATATAAAACATCTGATGAAACAATATTGTTCGTTGATTTCCACCACATAATTACTGACGGTGTATCACAAATCAATATTTTCGCAGATATAGCTAATGCTTATGAAAATAGGGATTTATCACAGGAAATCGTGGACGGTTATGTCTACAGCCTTATTGAAGCTGATGCCAAAAACAGTGATAAATATGATGAATCTAAAGAATTCTTTGATGAGAAACTGTCACAGGAAATTGAGTCAACAATTTTAACACCAAACCTTAATGGAAATCCTGATGAAGGACAGTTAAAATCAGTTATACGGGAATTCAGTGCTGATAGCATTAAAGAATTCTGTAATGATTATTCATTAAGTCAAAATGCAGTATTCTTATCTGCTCTTACATTAACATTGAATAAATACACTTTCAGTGATAAAACATTGATTACAACAATTTTCAATGGAAGATCCAATCCGTTCTACTATGACACTCAGGGATTCTTGGTAAAAACACTTCCATTGATATTCAACAATGAAAACAGGCAGGAAACCATTAAAGAATTCATTAACGGCATTGATGATGTCTGGAAAGATACAATAAGTCACAGTGAATACCCATACACTAGTCTTGCAGAAAACTATCAGTTAAAACCTGAATTCTTCTTCTCTTATCAGGAATTCCTGCAGTCTGAAGAAGTAACAATAAACGGTAAAAATTATCAGGAAACCGCTCTGCTTTCAGATGACCTTTCTGCAACAGCATATAAGGTTAACTTTGATATTTTTGTCTATGAAGATAAAATTTTATACAAATTGGATTACAATGACCAATTATACAGCGAAGAATACATTCAGAAATTCCTGGATTCACTTAATCTTGTTCTAAATCAGTTCATTGAAAATGACATTAACAAACTGATGATTAATGAAATAGAATTGGAAAGTGAATATGAATTACCTGTTTTCACTCCTTTGGAAACTCCAATAATTCACAAACGCTTTGAAAAACAAGTTGAAGCAAATCCTGACAAAATCGCACTTGTAGCGGAAGATGCTACACTAACTGCTGATGATCTTAACAAAAAAGCTAATATAATTGCAAACGCATTAATCAAAAGAGGAGTCAAACCTAAAAATAATGTATTGGTAATGCTTCACAGGAACAGTGATTTGATAGCATCTATTTTAGGAATTTTAAAAGCAGGATGTGCATTCATTCCTATTGATTTGGAATATCCTCAGGACAGAATTGATTATATTTATGAAAACAGTCAGGCAGACTACATTATTTCAGAAGAAAATAATGAAAACTCCTTAAATGTGAAAGAACTGCTGGAAGAAGGCAATGTTGAATCTCCTGATGTTGATGTGGCTCCTGATGATACAGCATACATGATTTACACATCCGGTTCTACTGGAAACCCTAAAGGTGTAATGATTAGTCATGAAAATGCATGTAACGAAACTGAAGGAAATCCTAAATGTGAATATGACAACCTATTGAGTATTGCAACAATTGCATTCGACACATCCCTTGAAGACATCCTTACAGGTTTGACCAATGGAATTAAAATAATTTTTGCTAATGACACTGAAATCAAGAATGTGGTTGATTTAATACAGCTAATCAAAACAGAAAAACCGCAGGTCATGGAATTCACACCGTCAAGGTTACTGTCTTACCTTCAAGTTGATGAGTTCTGTAACGTAATAGACTGCGCCAAATGTATTGTTATGGGTGGAGAGCAATTCTCAGCCAAAGCATTTGAAGGAGTTAAAAAATACTGTGATGCAAAGGTATATAACAGTTACGGACCGACAGAAGCAACAATAGCTTCCAACTATAAGGAAATAACTGATCCTAACGTTATCACTATTGGTAAGGCATTGCAAAACTACGTAACCGAAGTAAGGGATATCGACGGAAAACTCCTGCCTCAGGGAGTAATGGGAGAGCTATACATCGGAGGAACAGGTGTCGGTAAAGGATACTACAACATGCCTGAAAAAACCGAAGAGGTGTACTTAACCATAAACGACATTCCATATTACAGAAGTGGGGACTATGCAATAGAACTTCCTGATGGTGAAATTGATATTAAAGGAAGAATTGACAATCAAATCAAGCTCAGAGGTTTAAGAATAGAAATAGGTGAAATTGAATCAAACATTAACAGATATCCGTCAGTAAAACAGGCTGTTGTTGTAATTAAGGAAATCAACAACAATGACCACTTATGTGCTTACTATACTTCCGATGAAGAAATTGAACCTAGAACCTTAAAAGAGTTCTTAAAGGATAAATTAACCAAGTATATGGTTCCTACTGCATACATGCAGATTGATGAAATGCCTCAAACACCAAACGGAAAAACTGACATAAATGCATTGCCTGAACCAAAACTTGACCTGGAATATGTGGCTCCTGAAAATGAAACTGAAGAAAAACTCTTTGAAATTGCATCTGAACTAATCAGCACTGACCAATTCGGTGTAACTGATGATTTATATGCTGTTGGATTTACATCACTGATTTTGATGAAATTCAACTCAATGATATATTCCGAAATGGGCGTTAATTTAGACATTTCAGTTTTATTCAATGATCCGACTATCAGAAAACTTGCATCAGAAATAACTGGTAGCGATAAAGAATCTGATTTACAGAAATTCATTGAATTAGCTGACAAATCAGAATACTTCCCATTAACCGAAAATCAAATGGGAGTATACTATGAATGCATGCAAAGCCCTGGTGAGATAAAATACACAATGCCGACTGTCATAAGATTTGACAGTGATGTTGATGCCGATAAACTAAAACAAGCAGTTATCAAAGCAATTGAAGCTCATCCATACCTTAAAACTAGAATCGTAACTTCTGAAGATGGTTCTTTAAAACAACAAAGAAATGATGATGCAGTCATTGATGAAATTGAAATTGTTAAAGTTGAATCAGTAAGTGATGATGAAATCATTAAAAATGATGTTAAAGCATTTTATTTCGAAGACAATCAGTTATTCAGATTTAAAATATATGATGCTGATGATGAAACAGTATTATTCCTTGATTTCCATCACATAATAACTGACGGTGTATCACAAATCAATTTATTTGCAGACATTGCAAATGCCTATGAAAATAGGGAGTTATCACAGGAGATTGTTGATGGATATGTTTACAGCCTTATTGAAGAAGATGCTAAAAACAGTGAAAAATACATTGAATCCAAAGAGTTCTTTGATGAAAAACTGTCACAGGAAATTGAATCAACAATCCTGACACCAAACCTCAACGGAAACCCTGATGAAGGTAAAATAAAAACTGTCATTGAGGCATTTGAATCAGATAAAATCAAGGAATTATGTAACAAGTATTCATTAAGTCAGAATGCACTGATATTATCTGCTCTTACATTAACATTGAATAAATACACATTCAGCGATAAGACATTGATTACAACAATTTTCAATGGAAGAGCTAATCCGTTCTATTATGACACTCAAGGATTCCTGGTAAAAACACTTCCGTTAATATTCAACAATGAAAACAGACAGGAAAACATAAAAGATTTCATAAACGGCATTGATAATGTATGGAAAGATACAATAGGTCATAGTGAATATCCATACACAAGTATTGCTGAAGATTATCAGTTAAAACCTGAATTCTTCTTTACCTACCAAGAATTCTTAGACGAAGATGGCATTGTTATTAACGGCAAAGCTTATCAGGATTATGAACTGTCTGACGAGGAATTATTGGCTACCGATTATAAGATTAATTTCGACTTGTATGCCTATGAAAACAGGTTGGAATTCAAACTAGACTATAATGACCAATTATATAGTGAAGAATATATTAAAACATTCATAAATTCCATGAAATTTGTCTTAGAGCAATTTATTAATGTCAATATTGAAAAACAAAGAATTTGTGATATTGAATTGGAAACTCCAAAAGAGCTGCCTACTTTCACTCCTGTGGAAACTCCAATTATTCACAAACGCTTTGAAAGACAAGTTGAAGCAAACCCTGAAAATATTGCACTTGTAGCTGAAGATGCAACACTGACTGCTGATGAACTGAACAAAAAAGCCAATAAGATTGCTAATGCATTAATCAAAAAAGGTGTAAAACCTAAAAATAACGTATTGGTAATGCTTCACAGGAACAGTGATTTAATTGCATCAATTTTAGGAATTCTAAAAGCGGGATGTGCATATATTCCTATTGATTTGGAATATCCTCAGGACAGAATCGATTATATCTATGAAAACAGTCAGGCAGATTACATAATATCTGACAAAGATGATTATAACTCATTGAACGTTAAAGAATTGCTTGAAGAAACTAACACTTCAAATCCTGATGTTGATGTTGCTCCTGATGATCTGGCATATATGATTTATACATCAGGTTCAACAGGAAATCCAAAAGGTGTGATGATTTCACATGAAAACATTGCAAACCAGGTTCAAAACCCTAAATCACAGTATGCCAGTCTGTTATGTCTTGCAACAATTTCCTTTGACGTATCTGTCGATGATATATTAACTTCACTTTCAAACGGATTGAAACTTATATTAGCTAGTGATACTCAAATCAAAAACATTCCTGAACTTATTACTCTTATTGATGAAGAAAAACCTGAAGTTTCAGAAATCACTCCATCAAGACTTGCTTCATACCTGGAAGTGCCTGAGTTCTGTGATGTGATAGGCTGCTTGAAATGTGTATTCTTAGGTGGTGAACAGTTCTCAACCAAAGTATATGAAAACTTCAAGAAATACTCTGATGCGATTGTATACAACAGTTATGGACCTACAGAAACCACAATCACATCAAACAACAAGGAAGTTACTGATGTCAATGACATAACTGTTGGTCATCCATTGGATAATTATGTTACTGATGTTCGTGATATTGATGGAAAACTTCTGCCTCAAGGTGTAATGGGAGAGCTATACATTGGAGGTCTCGGTGTGGGTAAAGGATACTACAACATGCCGGATAAAACCGAAGAAGTATTCCTGACCATCAATGACATCCCATACTACAGAAGCGGAGACTATGCAATAGAAAGACCTAATGGCGAAATAGATATTCAGGGAAGAATTGACAACCAAATCAAACTCAGAGGATTGAGAATAGAAATTGGTGAAATTGAGTCAAGCATCAACAGATATCCATCAGTTAAACAGGCTGTTGTCGTAATCAAAGAAATCAACAATAACGACCACTTATGCGCTTACTATACAGCAGAGGAAGAAGTGGGCATCGGTGATTTAAAAGAATTCCTAAAAGATAAATTAACTAAATATATGGTTCCTACTGCATACATGCAGCTTGATGAAATGCCACAAACACCGAACGGTAAGACAGACTTGAAGGCATTGCCTGAACCAAAACTTGACCTGGAAAACATCAAACCTGAAACTGAAACCGAAGAAAAACTCTTCGAAATTGCAGTAGAACTCATCAATACCGATCAATTCGGTGTAACCGATGATTTATATGCTATAGGATTTACATCATTGATTCTGATGAAATTCAACTCAATGATATATTCACAAATGGGCGTAAACTTGGACATTTCTCTATTGTTCAATGACCCAACTATCAGAAAACTTGCAGCCGAAATTGAAAGCAGCGATAAAGACTCTGATATAAGTGAAATTATTGAAATGGCAAACAGCATGGATTACCTGCCGATGACTGACAACCAAATTGGTGTATACTACGAATGTATGCAAAGTCCCGGCGAAATCAAATATACCATGCCTACTACCATGAGACTGGGCTGTGATGTTGATGCAGATAAATTAAAAGAAGCAGTAATTGAAACTGTCGAAGCCCATCCATATCTCAAAACAAGAATTGTCATTGACGATGAAGGTGAACTGAAACAGAAGAGATGTGATGATGTTGCCATAGATGAAATTGAGATTGTAGAAGTCGATTCCATTAGCGATGAAGAAATGATGAAAAATGACGTAAAAGCATTTTCATTCGGTGATGAACAGTTATTCAGGGCTAAAATATATAAAACACCTGATGAAACAGTACTCTTCACTGATTTCCACCACATAATTACTGATGGTGTGTCTCAAATCAATTTCTTCGACGATATAGCTAATGCTTATGAAGGAAAAGACCTTAATGGTGAAATCGTTGACGGATATGTTTACAGTCTGCTTGAAGATAATCTTAAAAACAGTGACGCTTACGGAAAAGCTAAAGAATTCTTCGATGAAAAACTTTCACAGGAAGTTGAATCAACAGTTCTTACTCCAAACCTTAACGGTAATCCTGATGAGGGTAAATTAAAAGCATTTATTGATACTATTGATGCTGAAGAAATTAAAGAATTCTGTAATCGTAATTCATTTAGTCAAAACTCATTATTCCTGGCTGCCCTCACATTAACATTGAATAAATACACTTTCAGCGATAAGACACTGATTACAACTATATTCAATGGTAGATCCAATCCATTGTATTATGACACTCAAGGATTCCTGGTAAAAACACTTCCATTGATATTCAACAATGAAAACAGACAGGAAACTATTAAAGAATTCATTAACGGCATTGATGATGTCTGGAAAGACACTATGGCCAACAGCATTTACCCATACACAAATGTTGCACAGGAATATCAACTAAAACCCGAATTCTTCTTTACATATCAGGAATTTTATGATTCAGGACCTCGTGTAATAAATGGAAATCTTTGGGAAGAAAGGGAATTAGTTTCTGAAGATTTGGCTACAACTGAATATAAGATTAACTTTGATATAGATGTTTCAGAAGATAAAATAGACTTTGTAATCATATATAATGATGAATTATACACTGAAGACTACATTAAAACATTTATCAAGTCCATGCAGCTTGTCTTAAATCAGTTCCTGGAAAATGATGTCAATGAATTATGCATCGGTGAAGTGGAATTGGAAACCACCAAAGAAATACCTACCTTCAGCCATGTGGAAACTCCATTCATCCACAAACGCTTTGAAAAACAGGTTGAAGCAAATCCTGACAACATTGCTCTTGTTGCAACAGATGCTACATTAACCAATGAAGAGCTTAACATCAAATCAAATCGTATAGCTAATGCACTTATCAGAAAAGGTGTTGAGCCGAGAAGCAACATCTTAGCAATGCTTCCAAGGGACAGCAACCTGATAGCAACAATAATCGGTATCTTAAAGGCAGGATGTACATTTATCCCTATTGATTTGGAATATCCTAAAGAACGTATTGATTATATCTATGAAAACAGTCAGGCAGATTATATCATAACCTCTGACGGAAAAGCAGATAATGAATTGGACATTTATGAATTGCTTGAAGAGAAAAACACTTCAAATCCTAATGTTGAAATTTCACCTAATGACTTGGCATACATGATTTACACTTCCGGTTCAACAGGATTGCCTAAAGGTGTAATGATTGGACATAAAAATGCATGTAACCAGGCCGAATCCAATCCAAAATGCGAATACGATAATCTATTAAGTATTGCAACAATTGCATTCGATACATCTCTGGAGGATATCTTAACAGGTATTACAAACGGTATCAGAATAATATTCGCTAATGATTCAGAAATCAAGAATATTGTTGATTTAATCAGATTAATCAGGGAACACGAACCTCAAGTAATGGAATTCACTCCTTCAAGATTGATATCCTATCTTGAAGTTGAGGAGTTCTGTGAAGTGATTGGCTGTGCCAAATGTATCGTTATGGGTGGAGAGCAATTCTCAGCTAAAGCATTTGAAGGCGTTAAAAAATACTGTGACGCTAAGGTCTACAACAGTTACGGACCAACTGAGGCAACAATTGCATCCAACTATAAAGAAATCACAGATCCAGAAAACATTACAATCGGTAAAGCTCTTAAAAACTATGTAACCGAAGTAAGGGATATCGATGGAAAACTCCTGCCTCAAGGAGTAATGGGTGAGCTGTACATCGGTGGTGTCGGTGTAGGTAAAGGATACTACAACATGCCTGACAAAACAGAAGAAGTATATCTTACAATTAACAATATCCCATACTACAAGAGTGGGGACTATGCAATAGAGCTTCCAGACGGAGACATTGACATTAAAGGAAGAATCGACAACCAAATCAAGCTCAGAGGATTGAGAATTGAAATTGGTGAAATCGAATCAAGCATTAACAAATTCCCTAATGTCAAAAATGCAGTTGTTGTAATTAAGGAAATCAACAACAACGACCATTTATGTGCTTATTTCACAGCTGAAAATGAAATCGATAAGGATGCATTGAAAGAATTCCTTAAAGAAAGATTAACATATTACATGGTTCCAACAGTGTTCATGCAATTGGATGAAATTCCACAATTGCCTAACGGTAAAACAGATACCAAAAAACTGCCAGAACCTAAATTAGAACTGGAAAACATAAAACCTGAAAATGAAACCGAGCAAAAACTGTTCGATATCACTTCAGAGTTAATCGGAACAGATGAATTCGGTGTTACTGATGATTTATATGCCATTGGATTTACCTCATTAACATTGATGAAATTAAACACCTTAATTTATAAGGAAATGAATGTTAATCTGGACATTTCAATATTGTTCAACAGTCCAACAGTTAGAAAGCTTTCCGATGAGATTTTGAATCATGGTGAACAGTCATCAAAATTAGATGAACTCATTGAATTAGCAGATACTCAGGAATATTTCCCATTGACAGAAAATCAACTGGGTATTTACTATGAGTGCATGCAGAGTCCTGGTGAAATCAAATACACCATGCCTGCAATTGCAAGGTTTGACCATGACGTTGATGCTGAAAAATTAAAAGAATCAATCGTCAAAGCAATTGAAGCACATCCATATCTTAAAACAAGAATTGTAACTGCTGATGATGGTACATTAAAACAATATAAAAACATTTCTGCTGAAATAGATGAAATTGAAATTGTTAATGTGGATTCAATCAGTGATGAAGAAATCATTGAAAATGATGTAAAAGCATTTTCATTTGACGGCGAACAATTGTTCAGATTCAAAATATACAATACTCCTGAAGAAATTTTATTGTTCAGCGATTTCCACCATATAATTACAGATGGTGTATCACAGGCATTATTATTTGAAGATATAGGAAATGCATATGAAAATAAAGAGATTGAAAAAGAAATCGTTGACGGTTATGTTTTCAGCTTAATTGAGAATTATCTGCAAAACAGTGAAAGATATGAGGATGCTAAAAAATTCTTTGATGACAAGCTGTCACAGGAAATCGATTCAACTGTTTTAACACCTGACCTTAACGGAGATCCTGAAGATGGATTAATCAAATTGGTCTATAGCAGAATGGATATTGGTAAAATTGATGATTTCTGTTTAAAACATTCAATAGGACACAATTCCTTGTTTATGTCTGCAATGATTTTGAGCTTGAACAAGTTCACTTATAGTGATGAGACATTGTTTACTACAATATTCAATGGAAGAACAAATCCTAACTATTTCAATACTCAAGGATTTTTAGTAAAAACCTTGCCATTGATTATTAAAAATGAAAACAGACAACAAACTGTTGAAAAATTCCTCAAATCTGTAGATAAAACTTGGATTGATTCAATCAACAATAGTATTTATCCATATACCCATATTTCTGATGAATATCAGTTAAAACCTGAAATATTCTATTCCTATAATGAGGGTTCAGGATCTGAAAGCCTTGTTATAAACGGCAAGGATTATGAAAACTATGAATTGTCTGATGCAACTGAAGAAACAGAATATAAAATAGATATTTCAGTGCTTAAACAGGAAACCACACTTGATATAGGAATATCCTACAATGACCAATTGTACTCTGAGGATTATGTAAAAACATTCCTGGCTTCAATTGAAACTGTATTGAATCAATTCATGGACAATGATGTTGAGACATTCAGAATATGCGATGTTGAACTTGAAACCACAAAAGAAGAACCTACATTCATTCCTCTTGAAAATCCATTCATCCATAAGCGTTTCGAAGCACAAGTGGAAAGCAAACCTGATGAAATTGCATTGATATCAAATGGGAAAGAGTACACCTACAGTGAATTAAATGAATTAAGTAACCGTGTTGCTAACGGTCTGATTAAACGTGGAGTCGAACCTAAACACAATATTCTGATAATGCTTCCAAGAACTGCTGATTTAATTGCATCCATATTAGGTATTCTAAAGGCAGGATGCGGATTCATCCCAATCGATTTGGAATATCCTAAAGACAGAATTGAATACATTTATGAAAACAGTGAAGCGGATTACATTATCTCAAATGAAACCTTTGATGTATCATTAAATATTAAAGAATTGCTTGAAGAAGACAATGTTGAATCTCCTGATGTGGAAATGTCTAAGGATGATACTGCATACATGATTTACACTTCAGGTTCCACAGGAAAACCTAAAGGAGTAATGATCAGTCATGAAAATGCATGTAACGAAACTGAAGGAAATCCTAAATGTGAATATGACAACCTATTGAGTATTGCTACAATTGCATTCGACACATCCCTTGAAGATATCCTTACAGGTTTAACTAACGGAATTAAAATAATCTTTGCTAATGACACTGAAATCAAGAATGTGGTTGATTTAATACAGCTAATCAAAACAGAAAAACCGCAGGTCATGGAATTCACTCCATCAAGGTTACTGTCTTACCTTGAAGTTGAGGAGTTCTGTAACGTAATAGACTGCGCTGAATGTATCGTCATGGGAGGAGAACAATTCTCAGCCAAAGCGTTCAATGAAGTAAAACAGTACTGCGATGCAAAAGTCTACAACAGTTACGGACCGACAGAAGCAACAATAGCTTCCAACTACAAGGAAATTACTGATCCTAACGTTATCACTATTGGTAAAGCATTGCAAAACTACGTAACCGAAGTAAGGGACATTGACGGAAAACTCCTGCCTCAGGGAGTAATGGGAGAGCTATACATTGGAGGAACCGGTGTAGGTAAAGGATACTACAACATGCCTGAAAAAACCGAAGAAGTATACTTAACCATAAATGACATTCCATACTACAGAAGCGGAGACTATGCAATAGAACTTCCTGACGGTGACATTGATATCAAAGGAAGAATTGACAACCAAATCAAACTCAGAGGATTAAGAATAGAAATAGGTGAAATTGAATCAAACATCTCCAGATTCCCAAATATCAAACGTGTTGTTGTTGCAATTAAGGAAATGAACAGCAGCGAACATTTATGTGCTTACTTCACAGCTGAGGAAGACATTGACACCAAACTCCTTAAACGCTACCTGCAAAGCAAGCTAACCCAGTATATGGTTCCAACAGTCTTCATGCAATTGGATGAAATTCCACAATTGCCGAATGGAAAAACAGATATGAAATCATTGCCTGAACCTTCATTGGCACTTGATTATGTTGAACCTGAAACTGAAACTGAGAAAAAGCTATTCAAACTCGTTTCATCACTTACAAGTGCAGAGGAATTCGGTATTACTGATGATTTATACGCTTTAGGATTCACTTCATTGACATTAATGAAATTGAATTCAATGATTTATAATGAAACTGATGTAAACATTGAGATTACTGACCTGTTCAACAATCCTACAATCCAAAGTCTTGCAGACAAAGTAGACAACAATATTGATACCCAAATTGATATTCCTGAAATCATAAAGACTGCTGAGACAATGGAACTGTTCCCATTGACCTCCAATCAGTTAGGTATCTACTATGAATGTATGCAGACACAGGAAATCAAGTACACAATGCCTTCAGCAATACACTTTGGCAGTGATATTGATCCGTTCAGACTCAAACAGGCAATCATTGATGCTATTGAAGCACATCCATATCTTAAAACAAGAATAATCACCACTCCTGAAGGAGAATTAAGACAAAAAAGATGTGATGATATAGAAATTGATGAAATTGAAATTGCAGAAGTTGATTCAATTACAAATGAAGAAATGATGGAAAATGACATCAGCTACATTCCAATTGAAGACAATCAGTTATTCAAATTCAAAATCTATAAAACTCCGACCGAAACAGTGCTGTTCACAGATATTCATCACATTATCACTGATGGTGTTTCACAAGACATTCTCTTTGATGACATTCTCAGCATTTATAACGGTGAAGAAATCGAAAGTGAAATCGTGGACGGATTTGCTTACAGTTTAATTGAAGAGCAACTCTCTGAAAATGAGGTTTCAAAAGAGTTCTATCAAAATAAATTTGCTCAAGGATTTGAATCAACTGTTTTAACTCCAAACCTGAATGGAAATCCTGATGAGGCTAAAATTAAGCTGATCGGTGACGGTATCAATTCAAACTTCGTTAGAATGTTCTGTCAAGACCATTCAATAAGTCCAAATGTACTGTTCATGAGTGCTACAATATTAGCTTTAAATAAATTCACATTCTCGGATAAGGCATTGATTACAACAATTTTCAACGGTAGGTCAAACTCCAATTACTACAATACTCAAGGAATGCTGGTTAAAACACTGCCGATAATGGTTGACAGTTCAAATAGGGACATGTTCATTGAAGACTACATTAAAGTAGTGGACAAATCCTGGAAAGATTCATTAGTGCACAGCAATTATTCATACACTAAACTTTCAGAAGATTATCAATTAAAACCTGAATTCTTCTATGCATACCATGGAGCATTTGAAACAGATAATCTTGAATTGAATGGAAACACTTACGGTATGGAAGAGCTTGACGGTACTGTAGCAACCGATTACAAGATTAACTTGGATGTTTACGATGACGGAGAAAATATTGGAATTTACATTGAATATAATGACCAAATATATACTGAAGAATACGTTAAAAAATTCTTGGATGCTATTAAATATGTTTTAGTACAATTCTTCGTAAATGACATGGATAAATTAAGAGTTAATGAAATCGAGCTTGCACCTAACTGGCTACTGCCTGAATTTGAGGAAGTTGTCAATCCGTTCTTACATAAACGTTTCGAAGAACAAGTGGCAGCCAAAGGAGATGAAATTGCGCTTGTTGCAAGTGACGCTTCATTATCATATGATGAGCTTAACAGAAAGGCAAATCGCATAGCTAATGCATTAATCAGTAAGGGTGTTAAACCGAGAAGCAATATTTTGATAATGCTTCCTCGTACCAGTGACCTGATTGCTTCAATAATCGGTGTATTAAAAGCAGGTTGTGCATTCATACCACTCGATTTAAAGTTCCCTAAAGAAAGAATTGAGTACATATATGAAAACAGTCAGGCAGATTACATAATTAATGTAGATGGCGTTGCACTTAATTCACTATCTATTGAAGAATTACTTGATGAAAGCAATGACGAAAATCCTGATGTTGAAATTTCATGTGATGATCTGGCATACATGATTTACACTTCAGGTTCAACAGGAAACCCTAAAGGTGTAATGATCAGTCACAAGAATGCATGTAACCAGACAGAATCAAATCCAAAATGCGAATACAACAACCTGTTAAGTATCGCAACAATTGCATTCGACACATCCCTTGAGGACATTCTTACAGGATTTACCAACGGAATAAAAATAATATTTGCAAACGACGATGAAATAAAAAGCATTGTTGAGCTAATCAGATTAATCAAACGTGAAAAACCTGAAGTAATGGAATTCACACCGTCAAGATTGCTGTCATATCTTGAGTTTGAGGAATTCTGCGATGCAATAAGCTGCGCTAAATGTGTGGTAATGGGTGGAGAACAATTCTCAGCCAAAGCATTTGAAGGCGTTAAAAAATACGCTGATGCTAAAGTCTACAACAGTTACGGACCAACAGAAATCACAATTGCATCCAGTTATAAGGAAATAACTGATCCTGAAAACATTACAATCGGTAAGGCTTTAAGAAATTACATAACTGATGTAAGGGATATTGACGGAAAACTTCTCCCACAGGGGGTAATGGGTGAGCTGTACATCGGTGGTGTCGGTGTAGGTCAAGGATACTACAACATGCCTGACAAAACCGAAGAGGTATATCTCACAATTGATGATATTCCATACTACAGAAGTGGAGATTATGCAATTGAACTTCCAAATGGTGAAATTGACATTAAAGGAAGAATTGATAACCAAATCAAGCTCAGAGGATTGAGAATAGAGATTGGTGAAATCGAATCCAACATCTCAAACTTCCCAGACATCAAGCAGAATATTGTTGTAATCAAGGAAATAAGAAACAATGAACATTTATGCGCTTACTTCACAGCAGATGCACAAATCAATAAAGATGAGCTTAAAGCCTACTTGGGCGAAAGATTAACTCAATATATGGTTCCAACAGTATTTATGCAAATTGATGAAATGCCTCAAACTCCTAACGGAAAAACAGATGTAAAGGCATTGCCTGAACCTAAATTGGAATTAACTTATGTTGCTCCTAAAAACCAGCTTGAACAGACAATCTGTGCAATTTACTCATCTATCCTTGATATAGAAATTGTCGGTGCAGAAGATAACTTCTTTGAAATAGGTGGAACATCACTTATTGCATCCAAGCTTATCATTGAATTGCTCAAGCAGGATTATAATGTGAAATATGATGACATTTTCAGAAACCAAACTCCAAGAGCATTAGCTGACTTCCTCTCAGGTGAAGGAATTTCAGAAGACTTGGATGTTGACATCATTGAAAACTACGACTACACTCAAATCCATAAGCTTCTTGAACAAAACACCTTTGAAAACTTTGCCAAAGGTACAAATCTTGAACTGGGCAATGTCCTGTTAACTGGTGTAACCGGATTCATGGGTATTCACGTATTATATGAATACATCAAACATGAAGAAGGAACAATTTACTGTATGATTAGAAAAGGTAAATTCGACAGCTGTGAAGAACGTTTAATTGATTTGATGAATTATTACTTCGAGGAAGACTTCACTGACCTTATCGGATCACGTATAATCTTAAGCGAAGGGGATATTACCAGTCTGGATGACTTCAAAAAGCTAGAGGATTATCCAATTGACACAATCATAAACTGTGCAGCAATAGTAAAACACTACACTCATGATGACTACATATTCAGAGTTAACGTTGACGGTGTGGTCAATGGACTTGAATTTGCTGAAGCAAACAACATCAATTACGTTCAAATCTCAACTACAAGTGTTTTAGATGAATTTACAGAAGATACTGACATTGAAAATGTTCACTGTGATGAAACAACCCTGTATTGGGGACAAGACTTGTCAAACAAATACTTGAACAGTAAGTTCCTTGCAGAAAGAATGGTTCTTGAAAAAGCATTAACAGGCATGAATGTAAAAATAATAAGGGTTGGAAACCTTATGGGCCGTTATTCAGACGGTAGATTCCAGAAAAACTTTGATACAAACGCATTCTTAAATAACATTAAAGCTATTAAGAACTTAAAAGCAACAATTGCTCCAATTTCCGAGGAACTCGTTGAATTAAGTCCGATTGATTATGTGGCAAAGGCAACTCTTGCTCTTGCTAAAACACCAAAAGAATCCATGATATTCCACGCTGTAAGCGATAAGCTAATACCTAACAGTGACATATTCGATGCTTTAAATTCATTCGGATTTGAAATTGACGAAGTAACTCCTGAAGAATTTAAAGAAATCTATGAAAACAACATGGATGAAAACATTCAGGGAATGATTACAGCTGATATGAGTATTAATGATTTCGACTTTGAAGATGAAGAAGAAGTTGAAGGAGATTACGGTGAACTTGTTAAAATAGACCAAACATTGGATATTCTAAGTTCATTAGGCTTTGACTGGCCTGAATGTGATGAAGATTATCTTGAAAGATTTATAGGTTATTTAAATGAGGTACATTATTTTGATTAAATAAGGTGGTTTTAAATGAATTTCAAAATAGCAGATAGTAAATTTAAGGAATTATTATTACCTACATTGCTTATCGTAATGGCTTTGAACATAAGTTCAGTTGTCGACACGTTTTTTGTAGGTACATTCATAGGTGAAAATGCAGTTGCTGCAATTGATCTTTTGGAGCCTATGATTCTATTAGTAACCGTTTTAGAATGGTTGTTTGGACTTGGTGGTCAAATTTTGGCGTTGAGTAAAAAATCAGAATTTGATATTGATGGAAGTAATCGTTTCTTTACAACATCAATAGTTGTATCAGTTATTGCTTCACTTGTAATGGCATTGGTGTGTTTAATATTTCTTGATCAATTGGCTGTAGTTTTAGGTTCAAATGCTGCTACAAAACCTCTTGTTATGCAATATTCCACATATCTGTACGGATGCTTCTTTGTATCTACAGTTGTAGGAATACTTGCTCAATATATCCGTGTGGACGGTCAGCCAAACTTCGCATCAGTCGTAATTATAGTCGCAAATATAGTTAATATCATTTTTGATTATATTTTCTTATCTTCAGGCATGGGTATGGCATCCGCTTCACTTGCATCATTTATAGGGTACAGCGTAGGAATCGTTATCTGTTTATTTTACATTCGCAATCCTAAAAGAACATTCAGATTTGTCAGATCTGCACTTGAAATTAAAACCTTCATTAAAACCACTTGGGAAATGATTAAAGTGGGATTCCCTGGTGCAAGTATAGGTGCTTTTGATGTAGTGTTTGTTTATCTTTTAAACCTGTTTTTGGCTTCAACACTGGGAAATACTGGATTGACTACCTATATGGTATGTACTGATGCATTGGTTATTGCAAGTATTGTTGATGTTGGTGTTTCAGAGACATTGACGTCAATTGTTCCGGTATACTATTCAAAGCATGATTATCTTAATTTAAACCACCTTGTAAAAAATTCACTTCTGATAAGCGGGTCATGTGCAATAATATTGATGGGTGTCATGTGGGTATGGCCTCAAGGATTCCTGGCACTTTACAACTTTAATCATAGTGAAATAGCTGACTTTGTGATAAATGCGCTTAGATTATATTCATTATTCTTTATAGTTTCAGTGCTTCCTAATTTACTGGTATTCTATTATGAAGCAATAGAAAGGCCGGTATTGTCATCAGCAATATCCATTCTTTATACTCTTGTAATGCCGTTTATTTCCATTGTAATATTATATAACTTGATTGGATCTAATGGAATATGGCTAGGATTTACTGTAGGAACTATAATTTCTATGGGAATTGCCCTTGTAGTTATTAAGCTAATTCAAAAAAGAGAGCCGCAATACAGCGGATTATTCTTCATTGAGCATGATTTGATACCTAAAACCCGAAATTTTGTCTTAACTGATAATGACTTGAATGCAAGAAAAGAATGTTTAAACCATTTGAAAGATTTAAATGCCGATGATAAGTTCTGTGATAACACAAATAAGATTTTTGATGTGATTTTCGATACAAATCCTCACGGCACCTATGTGGAAGTGTTAGTCATTGATTATGATGATAATATACATCTTGATGTTAAGTATGATGGGGAACATGAAAATCTTGAACATCTTAAACATAACTTCCCTGAGGGTCTTTTAAAATATGCAGAAGTTTTAGGATTCAACACTATTGAATATGTGATGAAAAAATAGATATTCAAAGATATAAGGCGTTGTTAATATGGAATTCAAAAAATTGAATAATAATGAAAAAATGCCATTTATAAGTTATGGCGTTTATGAAATAAGTCCTAGAAAAACAAAAAAAGCTGTTATTAATGCTTTAAATGCAGGATATACTTCAATTGATAATGCGCAAATCTACTATAATGAAGAAAAAGTTGGTGAAGCAATTTCTGAATCAGGAATTCCCAGGGAAGAACTATTTTTGACCAGTAAAAACTGGGTAAGCAATTCAGGATATGAAAAAACAATGAAAGCCGTTAATAAAACATTAGATGATTTGCAAACGGATTATCTTGACTTGTTGCTTATTCATCAGCCATTTGGAGATTATTACGGGTCATACAGAGCATTTCAGGATTTGCAAAAAGAGGGAAAGGTATTGTCAATTGGTGTTTCAAATTTTGATTCTGTTCGTCTGGTTGACTTATGCATGAATTTTGACATAGTTCCTCAAGTCAATCAGGTTGAAACAACACCTTATTACCAGCAATATGAAGCTAACAAGATAATGAAGGAGTGGGATGTGACTCATCAGAGTTGGGGCCCTCTTTCCGAAGGGTTAGATAATCTATTTGAAAATCCGATTCTTTTGGAAATAGCTGAAAAATATGACAAGAGCGCCGCACAGGTTATTTTAAGATGGTTGATTGACAGGGATATTCCTCTCTCATGCAGATCTGTTAAAACAGAAAGGATGGAAGAAAATATTGATGTTTTTGATTTCACTTTAAATAAAAAGGAAATCGAAAAAATTAAGGAATTGGACAGAGGCAAAAGTCCTTTCAATGATTATAATGACCCTGAAATTGCAGAGGAGTTTATTTCAGAAGTGATTTCTGATTCAAAATTCAGTTTTGATCTGTTTTAATAATTTTAAAAATATTTTCTTGCAAACTCAAATTAAATTGTTGATTTTTATCAACATTTTACTTATTTTTTTAATATATTATATTGTATGAAATATTCCAACTAAAATTGAATTGATTGGATAATTTCACCTTTTCGGTGTTCTAAATGTGATTACTTTAAATATCATGTTAAATATACATAACAATAATATATAATGTTCAATGTAATTCTTTAAAGATAATATATCTTTTATTTTGTATCTTCGATTTTCTATTCAATGAAAATTTAGTTTAGTGAATATTATTATAACATAAATGAAATTAAGGAAATTAAATATGAAAATATATAAAGATTATAGGCGATTGGAAGATATTGATGAACTCCGTATTTATGATATTGACCAAAAAGAATTGTATAATCCAACACCTCTTGAATTCAGCGTAGATGATGTTCCTTTTCCACAGCTGATAAGTAATATCCCAATGGATGTAAATATTTTAATACCTCACAATGACGGAAATGATTTTATAATAAAATCTTTGGGAAGTTTTATACTGGGACATTTTAATCTTCAGTTGGATGATGTGAGAGGAAGGCTTTTAAGTAAAATTTCACCTGTTTTCTATGAAATGTTTCATGAATATTTCAGAGAAGTCTATAAAACTCAAAAAACTAAAGTGGTTCATGTTTTTTATTATGGAAAACATAATTTATCAAGAATTACTATTGTTAAAATCGTTTATGAACTGAACAGGTTATTTGTTTTTGCAGACCATATCAATAAAGATGCCAATGTTTCAGATGAATTTGATAAAATCAAGTATTCCGAAGATAAAGTGAGTATGATGGAATATTTCACTCAGACAGGAAGTTATCGTAGGGTTGATGGAAAATATACCTGGACACAAGGGATATATAATATTATAAATCGTCCTAGGGAGGAACGTGATGAATATTATAATATTGTATTTGATTTAGCCATTCCTGAAGATAAGGATCTGATTGAAAAAATCTTAAATATCATGGATACCGATACAAGCCATCATGAGGATATTATAAGGATTAGAACTGAAGATGGAGTATTAAAATATCTTGAGATTAATCTTTATTCAAATTTTGATGAAGAAGGTAATCTGATTAGTCGTTATGGATTATTTAATGATATAACTACCTATTCAAAACAATCATCTATAAAACCTGTCGATTTTCTATTGCAAGGATTTAAAAACAGTAAAAAATTGGCTTTGTTAATTGAACCGTTAAATTTTAAACATTTTGAATTTTCAGAAGGCTATTATTATTTCATTGACCAAGATCCATCTGAGTATGTTCATTCCCTTGATTTAATTAACAATATTGTTGAGGATGAAACAAAAAAACAAATCATTCGATTGGTTGATGGAGAAATAAACAGAATTGATGAAACATTCAGATACAATGTTGGCGGTGATGAATCCAATCAGAAAATCTGTGAACTGTACATTGAACGATTTGAGTTCAGTAACAGTAATCACAGTTTGGGTTTTCTAGCTGACATTACCGATGAAAAGAATAAACAACTGGAATTGCAAGATGCCAACGAGCATAAGGCCGTATTAATTAAAGAAGTTCATCATAGAGTCAAAAACAATCTGCAAGTTCTCAACAGTTTCTTAAATCTTGAAAGAAGAGCATATAAAGATAAACCTGAAGTAATCATAGATCATATGCAGTCACGTCTGACTTCACTTGCTTTATTGCATGAAAAAACATACAATACTCATGACTTTAAAAACATCAATCTTAATGATTTTATTCAGGATCAGGACAGTCAAATTAGAAATTTGGTTGGCATGAAGAATGGTGTCGAATTTGAATCTGAAGTTGACAAAGATCTTAACCTGACAATTGAGGTTATTACTCCTTTATTGTTGATTATCGATGAATTGAATATGAATGCCATAAAACATGCATTTCCGGATAAAACAGTTCCTGACAAAAAGATTATCAAAAAAATTGTTAAAATTGATGAAAATACTGCCGAATTAACATTCAAGGATAATGGTGTAGGTATTGAAGACCCTAAAAAGATTAAAAAGAATTTAGGGTGCATAATAATTCAAAATCTTACTAAACAGTTGGACGGCAAAATCCAATTGGTTGAGCATAAAAATGGAACTGAATATAAATTGGTTTTCCCTATTCATATGCAACATACAATACATGGATGATTTAGTCAAGTAACTGTTTTTTAAAGCCTTCTTTAGCTTTAACAGCAGTTTCTTTATTATATAAATCTTTATTGTTGTCTAGAGTATATTCAACCAAATAATATATTATTTTATTTAATGATTTTCCTTTCTCTGTTAGGAAATATTCAATATTTGCATCATCAACCACCTTTTTGATAAGGTCTTGTTCTTCCATGAATTTCAAACTTCTTGATAATGCTTTGTTGGACAGTTCAGGCCTTCCTTCTTTAAACTCACTAAAACGTGTTTTTCCAAAAAACATGTCGCAAATAATTTGCAAAACCCATTTTCTATTTAAAATATCAAGGGATAATTCCACAGGACAGTGAGTAAGTTCAAAATCAAAGTATGTCATATGCTTTAAACATTTTTATTTTGTTTTATTTTTAATTTTTGGTGTCATAGCTGTCACTTTAATTTTTTATATTTTCTTTTAAAGATATAATTTCATGACTTTAAAAGACAACCTTCCAAAAATTGCTCTTGGTGCATGGGCATGGGGTAATGATGGAACTTTCGGAAATGAGCATAAAGTTGACGATTTAAAACCAATTTATGATAAAGCAATGGAATTAGGTCTTAATCTATGGGATACTGCTTATGTCTATGGAATGGGAACTTCAGAAGAGGTTTTAGGAGAATTTCTAAGGACATCAAATCGTGATGATTTTGTAATTTCAACAAAATTCACACCTCAGCTGGCTGAAATGTTTGAGGCAAATGAAGTAACTTCAATGTATGAAAACAGTGCAAAAATTTTAGGTGTGGACGATATTGATATATTTTGGATTCACAATCCTGTTGGAGCACCTGAATGGACTAAAAAACTGGTGGAAACAGCTAAAGAGCATGATATTAAAATGATTGGTGTTTCAAACCATAATCTTGCAGAAATCAAGGAAGCTAATGAAATCCTAAAAGAAGCTGGATTAAAGCTTGGTGCTGTACAAAACCATTACAGTTTACTTAACAGATCATCTGAAGACTCAGGAATTCTAGAATATTGTAAAGAGAATGATATTGTTTTCTTTGCATACATGGTTCTTGAACAAGGGGCATTATCAGGTAAATATGATACTGCTCATCCATTCCCTGAAGGATCTGACAGAGCAAATGCATATGGAGACAGTTTAGCTGAAATTGAAGAGTTAAACAATGCATTGGCTGAAATCGCTGATGCTCATGATGCAAAAATAGCTCAGCTTCCAATCGCTTGGGCAGTTGCAAAAGGAACTCTTCCAATTATTGGTGCAACAAAAGTTCATCACGTAGAAGATGCTGCTGAAGCGGTAAATATTGAATTAAGTGATGATGAGATTAAAACAATGGAAGAATTGGCTGATAAAGCTAATGTAAATGTTATAAGAGTCTGGGAAAAAGAAATGAAATAATTTCTTTTCCTTTAATTTTTTTAAAAATAAAATAAAATAAGAGAGCAGAATTATTCTGCTGCAATTTCAGTCACAAAGGTCATATTTTCGATAGTTTCACTTTCACCGGATTTGATGGTGTAAAGAGGAGAACCGAGTAAGATTAATCCGTTACAAACTTCTCTGATTTTGTTGTCGGTTACTTCTTGCATGTGGGTTCCTTCGTATGTGAAACCTGCGTCTCTGTCGCCTTCTAATGCGAATGAAATTACTTCGCCACTATTTTTATTAGTTGCTTTTACATTTACAATCATAATTAAATCTCCAATTAATTTGATAATTATATTTTTGTAAGTTAACATTTTTAAATAATGCGGTTTAAACTTATCAACATGGAAATTCCACTATATTTTTATCAGGCTTATAGAGATTTGGACAGATTGTCGCCGGGTAGTGAAGATACAACGTTAAAGGCAATTGATAAGATTGACATTAACATTAACGATGAGCTATATGTACTTGATATTGCATGCGGTGTTGGCACATCAACAATACAACTTGCAAAATACTTTGAAAATGCTGAAATTGAAGCGTTTGACTTGTTTAAACATTATATAGTATCATTGGATGAAAAAATAGCCGAAAATGCTCTTGAAGATAGGGTATTCAGCAGTGTTGGCGACATGAAAGATCCAGATTTTGCAAATGAGGAATTTGATATTGTTTTCTGTGAAGCGTCTGTAGAAATAATGGGCTTTAAGAGAGCTTTGGATGAATGGCGGAGGTTACTGAAGCCTAACGGGTATATGGTAATTTCTGATGTTTCATGGATTTCACGGCCTAGTGGAGAAAGTGTAAAATTCTGGAAAAATATCTATGATGAAGTTGACACTATTGAAAATAAGATTAAACAGATTGAAAGTGCAGGTTATGAGTTCATTGATTATGTAATTGTCCCGAAACGTGATTGGAACAATTATTATCAGAAATTAGAGAAAAATTTAAACTCTTTAAGCGGTGATAAATCTGCAAAGGACTTTGTAAAACAGCTGAAAAAGGAAATGGATTTCTATAGAAATCACAGTGACGATTACAGTTATGTATTTTATGTTATGAAGAAGTGTTGAATATGGATTATGTAAAACTTGGAAACTCAAATTTAAATGTAAGTAGAATTTGTATGGGATGTATGGGATTCGGAGACCCTCAAAATGGAATGCACACATGGACATTGCCTGAAAAGGAATCTCTTGAAATCATTAAAAAGGGAATGGATAATGGAATAAACTTTTTTGATACTGCCATAGGATATCAGAACGGAACTTCAGAACAGTATGTGGGTCGTGCGATAAGGGAATATGCTTCACGTGAAGATATAGTGCTTGCAACTAAGTTTCTTCCAAGAACAGAAGAGGAAATAAAAAACAATGTCTCAGGTCAGGAGCACATTCATAATTTTGTAGATAAAAGCCTTGAAAATTTAGGTCTCGACTACATAGACTTATATATTTATCACATGTGGGACTACAATACTCCGTTGTATGATATTCTTGAAGGACTGACTGAGGTCATTGATGAAGGAAAAGTAAAATACATCGGTATTTCAAACTGTTTTGCATGGCAGCTTGCAAAGGCAAATGCCCTGGCTGAAGCTGAAGGTTTTCACAAATTCGTATCAATTCAGGGTCATTACAACCTGATTTTCAGAGAAGAGGAACGTGAAATGATTCCTCTTTGTGCAGCGGATAATATCGCAACAACACCTTACAGTTCACTTGCTTCCGGAAGACTTTCAAGACTTCCTGGTGAAGATTCAAAAAGATTAAACGAAGACTTTTATGCCAAACTGAAATATCAGAATAGTGAATCACAGGATTTGGAAATCATTAAAAGGGTTGATGAACTGGCCAATAATTATGATGTTTCAATGACTGAAGTTTCACTGGCATGGCTTTTGGAGAAGGTTACCTCTCCAATTGTAGGTGCAACCAAAGCTCACCATGTTGATGGAGCAGTCGGCGCAGTTGATTTAAAACTGACTTCTGATGACATCAGCTATCTTGAAGAGCCTTATGTAGCTCATGATCTTGTTGGTGTGATGGCGGATAATAAAATCTCAGCCAGTGACAATGAAAAAGTCTGGCAGAAGCATACTAAAGATAAAATTTAAGAGTATCTCTTAAATTACAATTTTTTTTATTTATCTCAATTTAATTAATTTAAAAGAATTTTTTCTTTTTAAATCAATTTAATATTCTAAAAACTTTTTATTTTAAATATCATGCGGAATAAATCTTTTATAGTAGGTTTTGACCACTAAAATAAAAATACATAACAATTCAGAAGGGATAATCTTGAAAAAAGATACTCGTTTTTTAATTAAAATGACTATCGAATTAATTAGAATCATTTTAATGTTTTTTAAATGATTCGCAGAGTATAATTAGGTTGTTGAATGCAAAGAAAGAAGTTTTTAGCATTTTTTCTTTAGTGGGGTTCTCCTTACATTATAAAATAAGAAATATTATATATGATAAAATTAAAATAAGTATTCAAGAGATTATTCTCGATGAATTGTTTACAAATAAAGTTAAGATCTTTTGATTTTAACTTTATTATGTTTAAATTATTCTTTTTTTCCAAATATTAATTCATCGATGATATCCATATCCAGATTTTCTTCAACGATTTCAGCCAGTCTGTTTAAAGAATAATCCTTTTGGGTTTCGTAAGGATCTTCACCGTATTTTGCTTCAAGACCTTTTTTAACTCTTAAATAATTTAAAAATTCTCTTCTGAAATTATAGTTATGGAATATTCCATGGAAATAAGTTGCAAATACGTTATCTGAAGAGGCACCGTCAACAAGTCCGTCTTCATTGTTTCCCTGTCCTTTTTTAATGTTTAAAAGAGGATTTGATTCTAAAAGTTTAGTGGTTCCTTCATGAATCTCATATCCTGTCACCTCTTCACCGGCTATGTCTTTAAATATTTCTCCGACTAATCCTTTCAAATCATCAGGTATTGTTGCAACGGACTGTGTCACGATTTTACCTGCTCTTGAAAACTCGGATTCAATATCTAAAAGTCCAAGTCCGTTTAAGGTTCCATGCTTGGATTCACGTTTGTCATCATCATGAATTACATTTCCCAAAATCTGCAGGCCTCCGCATATTCCAACGATTGGAATTTCTGATGATTTTTCAATAATCTTGTCAGCAAGGCCACTTTGGCGAAGAGCAAACATGTCTTCTGTTGAGTTACGGGTTCCTGGAATTAGAATTGCATCAACATCACCTATATCGTCATTGATACCAATCATTTTAAGCGCAACGTCCTCTTCGTACTCAAACGGGTCGATATCTGTGAAATTAGCTATTTTCGGTAATCTGATTACTCCTATTGTTATGTCCTTGTCTTCTGCAAACACATGTGTTGTCAGTGATGCTGAATCCTCTTCAGGCAGTTTCAATGTTTCATCATAAGGAAGCACTCCCAGTACAGGTTCGCCGGTTATCTCTTCGATTCTGTCAAGCCCTGGCTTTAAAATATCCAAATTACCTCTGAACTTGTTGATTACAGTTGCTTTAAGACGGGACCTGTCATAATCATCAAGTAAAACGTATGTTCCGGCAATGGCTGCAAAAACTCCTCCCATTTCAATGTCTGCTATTAGAATAACGTTGGCATCGGCAAGATGTGCGATTTCCATATTTGCTATATCCTGGTCTCGCATGTTAATCTCGGCCGGTGAACCTGCCCCTTCAATTACGATTATGTCATATTCCTCAGATAGTATTTTGAAGCTTTCTTTTATTGCATTGAATGCTGTATCATGGTATTTGTGCTGGTAATCATAAAAGTTCATGTCACCTATTGATTTTCCCTGAATGATTACGTTTGATGTGAAATCTCCTTTTGGTTTTAATAAAACGGGATTCATATGTATGCTGGGTTCAATCATTGCCGCTTCCGCCTGCAGCATCTGAGCAATTCCAATTTCACCATTTTCTTTTGTGGTGTATGAATTTAAAGACATATTTTGGGATTTGAATGGAGCTACTTTATATCCTCTGTTCTTATATATTCTACATAATGCTGCTACAAGCATACTTTTTCCGGCGTTTGAAGAGGTTCCCTGAACCATGATACATTTTGACATGTTAGAATATATTTAGTTAATATTATAAATAATTTAAAAATGAGATTTTTTTAATTAAATTTGAAGGAGAGTCATGCCGTATTGTCTGGGGCTTAATAATGAACTGACTGTGCGACAATAATGTTCGGTTCTCCTTCAAAAATCGAGTGACAAGATATAATTATCGAAAATTTATCTTGTAATTAATATTATTGAGATTATATTTAATATATCTTTACTTTTTTCAATATATAATCATATTTTTCTATTTATTCAATTTTATTTTATTAATTTTTTATTTGGGTTTTATTGTTCTAAAATTATATTTTTGATATGTTTTAATGTGCAATTCGATGTGATTTATTATATGGAAATAATGCAAATATTTTACTTACTTTTATTTACTAAAATAGAAAGCTTTTTATATGTCCTAAAATTAAATAAATATTAAATAGTATATGAAACTTAACTTTTAATGATGAATTTATTACAAGAAGTGAGGTTAATTTTATGAAATTTGAAGAACAAGAATCAATCGAAGATTCTTTAGAAGAAGTCACTGAAAAACCAGTCGAAGAGGAAGCTTCTGGTGAAGAAACAATTCACATGCTGGATTATGATAACATAAAAAGCTCACAAGATATTGAGGTTCCACCTTTATTAATTGATCAGGTTATAGGACATGAAGAGTCCATTGAAACAATTAAAAAAGCAGCAAAACAAAGAAGGAATGTTTTGTTAATAGGTGACCCTGGTGTGGGTAAATCCATGCTTGCAAAAGGAATGGCACAAATCCTGCCTCATGAAACCCTACAAGATGTTTTGGTCTATCCTAATATGGAAGATAACAACCATCCTCTGGTAAGAACAGTCCCTGCAGGTGAAGGTAAAAAAATTGTAAGGGCAACAAAAGGGTCCGCCAAAGGTCATGAAGAGAGAAAAACAATTATTACAATGTTTGCTATTGGTGGTATCCTGGTTATAGGATTCATGTACGGCAGATTGCTCGAATCCATTATTGCAGCTGCTTTAATCTTACTTATATCAATACAGATTAAACCTAAAACCAATAACATGTCTCCAAAATTATTGGTTAACAATGAAGAATCCAGATTTGCACCATTCATGGATGCGACTGGTGCTCATGCAGGTGCACTTTTAGGAGATGTACGTCACGACCCATACCAATCCGGAGGATTAGGAACTCCTGCACACGAACGTGTCGAAGCAGGTATGATTCACAAGGCAAACCGTGGAGTTTTATATATTGACGAAATAGGTACAATGAGTATGAAAACCCAGCAGGAGCTTTTATCTGCAATGCAGGAAAAGCAATATGCAATCACAGGTCAAAGTGAAAACTCCAGTGGTGCAATGGTAAGGTCACAGGCAGTTCCATGTGACTTTGTGCTTGTAGCATCAGGAAACCTTCAGGTATTGGAAGGAATGCACATAGCAATGAGGTCAAGAATCAGAGGATACGGTTACGAAGTTTTCATGAAAGATTACATGGAAGATACAACCGAAAACCGAGAAAAACTGGTTCAATTCGTAGCTCAGGAAGTTAAAAACGATGGAAGAATTCCACACTTCGCTCCTGATGCATTGGATGAAATTATCCTTGAAGCTAAAAGAAGATCAGGTAAGCAAAATGCATTGACCTTAAGGTTAAGGGACTTAGGCGGTTTAGTCAGGTCCGCTGGTGATGTAGCTATTGAAAAAGGTGCAGAGCTTGTTACTGCTGAGCATGTTGTTGAAGCTAAAAGATTTGCAAGAACCCTCGAACAGCAAATAGCTGACAGATCCATTATCCAAAGAAAAGATTACAGTATGGTATCTGCTGAAGGTGGAAGAGTTGGTCTTATCAATGGTCTTGCAGTAATTGGAGATAGAAGCGGTATTGTATCACCAATTGCAGCTGAAGCAGCACCAACACAATCTAAAAACGGTGGTCAAATCATAGCTACCGGTAAACTTGGTGAAATCGCTCAGGAATCTGTTCAAAACGTAAGTGCACTGATTAAAAAATACACTAACAAGGACATTTCAGATTATGACATTCACATTCAGTTTATACAAACCTATGATGGTGTTGAAGGCGACTCAGCCAGTGTAAGTATTGCTACTGCGGTAATTTCAGCTGTTGAAGAGATTCCGATTGACCAGACCGTAGCATTGACCGGTTCACTTAATGTTCGTGGAGATGTAATGCCTATCGGTGGTGCAACAGCAAAAATTGAAGCGGCTGCAGAAGCGGGAATGAAAAAAGTATTGATTCCTAAATCTAATTTAAAAGATGTTATGATTGAGAAAAAATACGAAGACATGATTGAAATCATTCCAACCGAAACTTTAAGTGATGTTTTAGAAAATATCTTAATCAGCGGTTCTAAAAAAGATAACTTGATTGCAAAAATGAAGAATTTAGGTTCCAGAGTCGCTGAAAAAGTTCCACAAACAACAATTAATAATCCAACTACAAATTAAAATGGGATTATTTATTTTTTCTATTTTTTTCATACAAATTTTTATATATTTATATATTCAAAAGGTAAAATATGAGTTTTAAAGTTAGTGTTGCAAAACTTGTAGCTAAAGTAGGAGGACCATTTTCAAAATTCGGATCTGGAAGTGGAAAAAGTTTTGCAGGAATTTTATTTACAAAGATTGCAGGTATTGATGCAATTTCAGAATTATCAAAGCAATTGGGTATAGGTTCAATTATTCTTACAGGAACAAACGGAAAGACAACAACTACAACACTTTTAATTAAGTTATTATCAACTGATGTTCCAATCAGAAGCAGTTTTGAAAGTAACACTATCAATGCTATAGCTTCAGCTTTCATCCAGCAAAAAGGGGACATTGGTGTTTTTGAATATGGAATCCGTAATATCAAATACGGAATTCCGGACACAGTTCAGAGAGTCGTTGACCCTGTTGGTGTAGTATATACGACCATTTCCCAGGAACATACTCAGGTTGCCGGTGTTAAAAACCCATTTGAAGATTATTATAAAGCTAAAAGATTGCTGTCTCAGGGCATGAAGCGTGGAGTTATCATAACCAATGGTGATGACCCAAGAACAGCACTGTTAGGGATTGACAAAGAAAAGGATGTCCATGTAAACTATTATGGAATTGAAACCGATGGAATTGAAGATATCAACGGTGAAGCGGTAAACTGTCCGAAATGCGGTGAAACATTAACATATTCCAAATATTATCTCAATCATAGAGGCATCTATTCCTGCAGCTGCGGATTCAAACGTCCTGACTTGAATGTTAAACTAACAGATATTGAATTTGCTCCTGATTCATGGAAACTCACAATTGAAGGAGATTTGTTCAATTACACTGTTTCAAAAAACATTAACTTTAACATAGACATTACTGTACCTCCATACGGTTTCCACAATATATACAATACTCTGGCCTCCATTACAACCTACGCATCATTCACTCCTAAGGTGGAAAACATTGAATCCACGGTTAAAAAAGTATTCAACAATCTGGACATGTCATTTATTCCGCCTGGAAGATTTGAAGTTGTTGATATAGGAGGCAAATTCGTCGGATTGGGTCAGGGTGATAATGGTGATGCGCTTAAAATCAATGCAATGTTCATGAATCAGTTCGTTGATGCTCCATTGGAGTTCATCTATACAACTCCGGATGTGGATGAAGAGGAAATCTTTGAAGACCACTATAAGGTAATAAAAAGCATGAATCCGGAACATGTTATTGTTGTTCCTGGAAGGCATTCCATTGAGAAAGCCGAAGAATACTATAATATTATAAAACAGGATTTCCCCGATGCCGAGTTTTACCCTCTCAGTTATGAGGAAATGGACGTCAGAATTGAAAAGTTAAATGAACTGGCCAGAAATTCAGACTATAAATATGTAATCATGACAGGTTGCGGTGAAGAACAGGCAATGTGGGAAGAAATCAAAAAGAAAATGATTAATAGATAATTTTACTATCTATTATCTCTTTAATTTTTTTGTAAAAATCAAGTTCGGAAGGTTCAATTTCCTTAAATGCCGCATCGATGCTGCATCCGCACAAATCACAGCTTCCGATTATATATTCATCTGTGCCCTTTTTAATCAATATTCCAAAAACACGCTCTTTTTCATTTGCATATTTTTCAAATTCTTCTTCGGATAACTTCAAATTGCAATCCTCAGTTGAATAGATGTCGCATTCATTGATTATCGGCACGAAAGTGTACATGCCTATGTTGAGGAATATGTTTTCATGTTTTAGTATTTTCAGGATTTTTTCTTCAAAGGAATCCTCTTTTTTGAGGTCAAATTTGTCCAGTTCATGGATGTTGCTTGAGCCCATGTAGTAATTGTCATGAATTACTGTGGCAACTAAATCAGGGTCTACATAATTATTGCATGTAGCCCTAATATTTTTAATAGTTTCTTTAACATTCATCACAAAACGCCTCGAATTTTTCACATAATGACATTACCTTGTCAAGATGCGGAATTGATTCAATCCAATCTATAGGTATTGCATCATATCCGTAAAAAATTCCTGCAAGTCCTCCGCAAATAGCTGCAGTAGTATCTGTATCTCCGCCCAGATTCACTGCTTTAAGGACTGCATCACTGTAGGTGTCTGTATTTTTTAAACAATAGATGACACTTTCAATGGTGTCAATAACATAGCCTCCACTTCTGATTTCTCCGGTAAAATCATCGTCAAGTATTCTTTTAAAGTGGATTAGCTCTTCGTTTCCTTCATAATATGAAACAATTTTATTGCAGGCATTTTTCACATGCTCATCTATGGTCAGGTCATTTTCAAGCATTGATTTTGCAATTTCAATATATAAAACGCAGGCTATTTTTGACCTGTCATGGGCATGGGTTAGGCCTGATACGTTTTCAATTGTTTCATGGTTGATATCCGGAATAAAAGCAAGGGGCAATATCCTCATAAGTGATCCGTTTCCGTTGTCATGTGTTGATGTTCCTCCGCTTGACATTGCATCTGCACTATTTTTATATCTTGTAAGGCTCCTTCTGGTTGTATTTCCAATATCAAAAGTATCGTTATACTGTGTGAATTCACTTTCAAAGGCCCATTTGCAGAAATTTATCATGATGTCTTCATAGTCAATTCCTTTCTTGTCTACAATGCTTCTCATAGTTGCAATGGTCATTGAGGAGTCATCAGACCAGGTGCCCTTGGGCATATTGTATGTTCCATTGCCTCTCATCTCATTTACCGGATCTTCTGCAAGTTCCGCTCTTGAGTAAAATTCAACAGGAACTCCAAGTGCATCTCCAACAATAAAACCGCATATTCCGTCTTTAACCTTCATGTTTAATAATAGGTTTTTGAAAATTATTAATATATTCGTTAAAATTATGTTACATCATTTTTAAGTATTTCAAAAACAATTCTTATATAATGATTTTAAAAACTCAAAACCTCCTTTTAAGGCCTTGGCGCGAAAGCGATGCTGAATGTTTATATCACTTTGCAAAAAATCCCAATGTAGGTCCGATTGCAGGATGGCCACCTCATGAAAGCGTTGATGATAGTTTAAACATTATCAAAACAGTCTTTTCCAAAAGGGAAACCTATGCAGTTGTCAGGAATGACATTCCAATAGGCTGTGTGGGACTACTGTTTCACCCGGATACAAACCATTGGTGGGGGGAAGGAGCATGTGAACTTGGCTACTGGATAGCTGAGGAGTTCTGGGGAAATGGCTATGCGGTAGAAGCATCAAAAGCAATAATCAAAAGAGCATTTGATGATTTGAATGTAACCCATATTTACGCTTCATATAGAATTGAAAATTCCCAGTCAAAAAGGGTTTTGGAAAAATTGGGCTTTAAATATTATACAGAATTGGTTAACCAAAATTATTTAGGTGAATATTTTAAAGAAATTGCAATGATTTTAGAAAAATAATTTATATTAAGAAATATTAATGTTAACTAATGACAAGAATATGTGAAAATTGCAAATTTGAAAATCAGGATGATTATGATTTCTGCGCAAAATGCGGAACTCCACTGGTGGAAGGTGTTCAGCCTAAAAATTTCATTGTGTTTCGCAACGAATTGCCTCCGGTAAACAACAAGGCGATTATAGCCTCATATATAGTTACAATATTTTTGTCCTGGAGCGGATTTATCGTTGGAACATTTCTTAAAAACACAAATCTTTCTTTTTTTACATTCTTTGGTTTTTTCATGCCTTTCTATCTTGTCCAGTCAAGACATCCGACAATTAAAAAGCACGGAATAGTAATGTTAATTATTTCACTTGTTGGTGTGGCTCTCTCATTTTATACTGTGCTTCACAAATAGAAAAAAAGGGGAAAATTAAACGAAAATGAATTTAATGTTTCCCATTAAAATGTTTGTTGGAATAGCTATAGGATTGAAAGTACCGCTGTTCATTGCAGTATCCACTGCGTCCCCTCTTGACATGGTACCTTGGACATTTTCACTGCCTGAATAACCGTTGTATGCATCATTTGCCCTTATATTGTCAATCAAACCAGCACCAAAGATGCCTTCAGCAGCTTCAGGATTTACACTAATGATTAAATGTGGTGAAAACTGATATGAGTATTCCATAATGTCTCTTGCAGCTCCATAAGGGTCATCTGGTGAATCCTGGTGAACATTATGCAATGTTTGTCCATTTGCATTTACTGAACTTCCAGGATAAATCCAATCAAAACCGCCTAATGCAGTGAATTTTGCAGCCATATCTATTCCCGGCGATCCTTCGGTAGTATCTTCAGCAATAATCAATATCGGACTTGTTATTGTAAATAACAAAAGCGCAATAAGAATTACCACTATGATTGCCAGTATTACTTTTACTTTGCTCATGATTTTTTTTATTAATGCTTTTTATATTAATAATTAACTTTTTTAATTATCACCAACAAATATAATGTCATATATATTATTGGTGATATTGTGATTATAGGTGGTTCAGCTTCACAAGATTTAGCAGCTCATGTAGCTCGTGAACTCGGAGAAGAATTATGTTATGTTGAAACTCGTAAGTTTCCGGATGGAGAAAGGTATTTAAGAATTGATGGTGAGATTTCTGATGAAGTAACTGTTATCCAGTCAACAGGATATCCTCAGGATGAAAATCTGATGGAATTGTTATTCTTAATATCAAATCTAAAGGATTTGGGAGCTAAAAAAGTTCGTGCAGTGGTTCCATATATGGGATATGCAAGACAGGAAAAACGTTTCAATCCCGGCGAGACAGTTTCCGCAAAAATAATCTGCGAATTGATTCAAGCAGCAGGTGCAGATGAGTTTATCACATTCAATATTCATGAGGAATGTGTATTGAACTTCTTTGACATTCCGGCAAGAAACATCTCAGCAATGCCTGCAATTGCCGAATATCTGGACAAGAAATTCTTCAAAAAAGAAGATCTAAAACCATTAATTATAGCTCCGGATAAAGGTGCTTACGGTTTTGCTCAGGAAATTTCTAAAATTATCGGTTGTGACTGTACATATTTAACAAAAGTTCGTTTAGGACCTGATAAGGTTGAAACAAAAATTGTAGATGTCAGATGCGATAGTGAAAGTGAAAATACTGTAAATATCGATTCAGTTAAAGGCATGCACGCTGTCATTGTTGATGATATTATTGCAACCGGAGGAACAATTGTCAATGCAATAAACATTTTAAAACAGTATGGTGCATCTGCAATTGACGTATGCTGTGTGCATCCGATTCTAACCAATAACGGCGCTACCAGAATCTATGCTGCAGGTGCCAACAAAATCATTGGTACAAACAGTTTATCATCTGACACTTCACGTGTATCCATTGCAAAAGCTATTGCAGATGCATTGAGGGATTAGGATGGATAAGGAAAAGTTAAAATCAGAACTAATTGACAAATCAAATAATATTTTAGCTAAATATGAGGAAATGGATGTTGTTGAAGATATTTCAGTTATGAATATGGCTGCTAAAACAATATTCCTGGGGTCTCTTAAGGTTTATAACAATGCAGTTATTCCGAATATCATGAGAGATTTGCAAAAGGAAATGAAAGGTTACGGAGAGCTTGTAATCAGGGATCAGAGAGTAACTCCATGCTGTTCTCCAAGCTATACTCATATTAGTTTCAACATTACTATTCTAAACTAGAAATCATGAAAGAATTTAAGCTCAAGTCACCTTATAAACCGTTAGGTGACCAGCCAAAAGCAATCAACTCTCTGGCTGAGGGTATAAAAAAAGGCATTAAGGAACAGACACTTCTGGGTGTGACCGGTTCAGGTAAGACTTTTACAATGGCAAATGTCATTGAAAAGGTTCAAAAGCCTACTCTTGTTATTTCACACAATAAAACTTTAGCTGCACAGCTGTATGAAGAATTCAAGGAATTTTTCCCGGACAATGCAGTAGAGTATTTTGTCAGCTATTATGACTATTACCAGCCGGAAGCCTATGTTCCACGTACAGATACCTTTATCGATAAGGAAGCATCCATCAACGAAGATATTGACATGATGAGACACTCTGCAACACAGTCTCTGCTTTCAAGGGATGACGTTATTGTTGTAAGCAGTGTAAGCTGCATTTATGGTATTGGTTCACCGGAGGATTATGGTGAGTTTGCTTTTGGAATTGCAGTGGGAGACATTTATGAGAGATCTGAAATTCTCTCACGTTTGGTTTTTATGCAGTATGAGCGCAATGACATTGAATTTGACCGTGGTCAGTTCAGGGTTCGAGGGGATGTCATTGAAATCAATCCTGTTCACGGAACACCACCGATAAGAATAGAGCTTTTCGGTGATGAAATCGATGCAATCAGCATTATAGACAAGGTCACAGGAAAAAAACAGGAATCACTTCAAAGATACATGATTTTCCCCGCAAAGCACTTTGTAGTTGGCCAGGACAAGATGGATGTGGCTCTTGCAAACATCAAACAGGAACTTGATGAAAGACTTAATGAGCTGAATTTAACCGGAAAACTCCTTGAAGCACAAAGACTGGAGCAGAGAACCCGCTTTGACATTGAAATGCTTCAGGAGATGGGATACTGTCCTGGTGTAGAAAACTATTCAATGCATTTGTCAGGTCGTAACTGGGGAGACAAACCTTATTCCCTTTTAAAATATTTCCCTGATGATTTCCTGACAATAATCGATGAATCTCACGTTACTGTTCCTCAAATCAGGGGAATGTATAATGGTGACAGGGCACGTAAGGAAACCCTGGTTGAATACGGTTTCAGACTGCCTTCCGCTAAGGAAAACCGTCCTTTGAGATTTGATGAGTTTGAATCATCCGTCAATCAGGTAATCTATGTATCTGCAACACCTGCACAATATGAACTTGCAAAATCAAGAAACGTTGTTGAGCAGATTATCAGACCTACAGGACTGGTTGACCCTGAAGTTATCATAAGACCGGTTACAGGACAAGTTGAAGACTTGCTTGAAGAGGTTAGAAAAACAGCCAAAAAGGACGAAAGAGTACTTGTAACCACATTAACAAAGAGAATGGCTGAAGATTTAACAGATTATTATGCAAGAATTGGCGTTAAAGTAAGATATATGCATTCTGAAATCGACACATTGGAGAGAATTGACATTGTTGATGATTTGAGACGTGGTAAATTCGATGTGCTGGTCGGTGTAAACCTTTTAAGGGAAGGTCTGGATTTGCCTGAAGTGTCTCTGGTAGCTATTCTGGATGCTGATAAGGAAGGATTTTTAAGAAATCAGACTTCACTGATACAGACTATAGGGCGTGCTGCAAGAAACGTCAACGGCCGTGTAATAATGTATGTGGATGAAATGACTGATTCAGTTCAAAATGCATACGACATCACTCTCAAAAGGCGTAAGCTGCAGATGAAATACAATGAAGTTCATGGAATCACACCAAAATCCACTCAGAGAACCTTAAAAGAAAAAATTGCTGAGGAAGAGGAAAAATACAAAGGCCTTACAGGTGCCGAAGTTGATAAAATGCCTAAGGATGAACTTCGCTTATTGATTAAAGATCTGGAAAAGGACATGAAGGAAGCAGCTGCAAGGCTTGACTTTGAAAGAGCTGCTGAGCTGAGAAACAAACTTTATGCTTTAAAGGGTTTTGACAAGTAATTGTCTCTGTATTTTAATTTTTAATTATTTTTTTAAGTTAAAATAATTTTTATTTTTCTTTAAAATATTATTAAAAGATTATAATTTTGTTTTAGCTTTATATAGAAATATATATTAAGTTTAAAGTTAAACTAATAATTATAATCAATTTTGAGTATTTTTTAAGTATTATTTTTAATTTTAGTATTTTTATATTTTAGGAAATATTACTTTCTAAAATATTAAATATTAGGAATTTTAAACAATTAGATAAGTGATATTATGGATGGCATTGTCAGTTCAAAAATATATAAGGGATTTCAGACAGTTATTCCAAGTAAAATTAGGGATGAGATTGGAATAACTTTAGAAGATACTCTTAATTGGAGAGTTGAAAAGGATGTGATTATTGTGGAAGTGGAAAAACAAAGACCTTTATCTGATTTAGCGAAATTTGCAATTTCTCTTGATGAAGAAACTGATGTTGTTGATTTGAAAAGAAAATCAGGTAGAGGGGAATTATAGTGATATTTGTTGACACTACATTTTTGATAGCATTATTGATTAAAACAGATTCTCATCATGAAACTGCTTTAAAGATAAGCGATTCTATTCATGAGAGGAAAGTCATTAACAATACTGTACTTAATGAAACATTAAATTCTTTTACCGGTAAAGGCGGAAAGGTTGGAAAAGAATTATTCAGAGTAATTAATGAAATGTTTGATATCAAATATTTGTCTGATTCAGATTATGAAGCTGCGATTGATATCTATTTGAACTATGATTCTGCTATAAATTATTCCGATTGTACAATTTTGACTACTATGTTTCAGAATGGGATTAGTAAAATTGTTACTTTTGATTCTGATTTTGAAAAAATTAAAGGTCTCACAATTTGGGACGAAAATTTTGAATAGTTGTCAAGTGCTCTCTCAAATACTTTATAAGTAAGTTTGTTCTAATATTATATAACTAATTTTTAGGAGTGTATTATGGCAGAAGATTCTAGAAAAAAAATTGTCATCAAGGGTGCGCGTGAGCACAATTTGCAGGATATTGATGTCAGTGTCCCTCGTGATGAATTTATTGTAATTACAGGTCTCAGTGGGTCTGGAAAGTCATCTTTAGCTTTTGATACTATTTATGCTGAAGGACAGCGTAGATATGTTGAATCCCTTTCTGCTTATGCAAGGCAATTCCTGGGGCAGATGAAAAAACCTGAAATGGAATCCATTGAGGGTTTGTCTCCGGCCATTTCAATTGACCAGAAAACAACAAGGGAAAACCCGAGATCAACTGTAGGTACAATTACAGAAATTTATGATTATCTAAGATTATTATTTGCAAGGATTGGTATTCCTCACTGTCCTAACTGTGGAAAGGAGATTTCCCATCAGACCATTGGCCAGATTGGAGATTCCATCATCGAGGAAGGTGAAGGATTAAAAATCCATATCCTGGCACCAATTGTTCGTGATAAGAAAGGTCAGTTCAAGGATGTTCTTGAAGACCTCAGAAACAAAGGTTTTGTAAGGGTTCGTGTTGATGGGGAAGTCAGGGACCTGGATGAGGACATTCAGCTTGCAAAGACATATAGGCACGATATTGATGTTGTGGTTGACAGGCTGAAAATAAGAAAGAATGTTGATTTTAAAAGAAGACTTGTTGATTCTTTGGAAACTGCAACTGAGCTTACAGAAGGGCTTGTTACAGTTTTATTTGACAATGGTGAAAAGGAGTATGAGAAAAAATACTCAGAACACTTTGCATGTGTTGACTGTGGAATAAACTTTGAAGAGCTTACTCCAAGGATGTTTTCATTCAACGCTCCGCAGGGGGCATGTCCTGAATGTAACGGTATTGGTTCAAAAATGGAAATCGACCCTGATTTGGTTGTTCCAGACAAGTCATTGTCACTCAATGAGGGAGCTATTGTTCCGTGGGCAAGTTCCAAAAAACGGGAAAATTACTACTATCAGATGCTTGATGCGGTATCAAAGCACTTCAAATTCAGTATGGACACTCCTTTTGAAGAGCTTTCAAAAGCCCATCAGGATGCAGTCCTTTTCGGATGTGATGAGAAAATTCCGTTCACATTTAAAAGAAGAAACAAATCATATATGGTCAACCGCAGATTTGAAGGTGTTGTTCCAAGAATGCAAAGGTTATACTTTGAGACAAAATCAAGCTATTCAAGAAAATACCTTTCAAAATTCATGTCTGACAGAAAATGTTATGTCTGTGACGGTAAAAGGTTAAGGCCTGAAATATTGGCCGTTACTGTTGGTGGAAAATCAATCATTGACGTTTGTGATTTGGCAATTAAGGATTCATATCAGTTCTTCCAGGATCTTGAACTTACGGAACGTGAAAATTTCATTGCAAAAGAGGTTTTAAAAGAAATTAAGGAACGTTTAAGCTTTTTGGTTGAAGTAGGTCTGGATTATCTGTCAATGTCAAGGTCTTCAGGTACTCTTTCAGGTGGGGAAGCTCAAAGAATCAGACTGGCTACCCAAATAGGTTCAGGTCTTGTAGGTGTTCTATACATTCTCGACGAGCCAAGTATAGGTCTTCACCAAAGGGATAATATCAAGCTGATTGAAGCTTTAAAAAGACTTAAAGATCTGGGAAATACTTTGGTTGTTGTTGAACACGATGAAGAGACAATTTTATCTGCTGACCATGTTGTTGATATAGGTCCAGGTGCAGGTGAGCATGGGGGTAAGGTTGTTGCTCAGGGAACACCTCTGGACATAATGAACAATCCTGATTCAATAACAGGCCAGTACATTTCAAGAACTAAAAAGATAGAAATTCCTAAAGAAAGACGTCCTGGAAACGGCAAATTCATAAAGATTATTGGTGCTGAGCAGAATAACCTGAAAAATATTGATGTGGAAATTCCATTAGGTAAATTTACATGCGTAACAGGTGTGAGCGGTTCAGGTAAAAGTAGTCTAATCAATGAAATCCTCTACAAGGGCGCTCACGGCAAGTTATCCAAAAAATTCATGTTCGCAGGCAAGTACAAGGAAATTGAAGGACTGGAGAACATTGATAAAGTTATTGCAATTGACCAGAAACCAATTGGAAGAACTCCAAGATCAAACCCTGCAACATACACAGGTGTATTCACTGATATTCGTGATTTGTTTGCAAATACTCCAGAATCAAAAGCCAGGGGATACAAACCTGGAAGATTCTCATTCAACGTTAAAGGCGGAAGATGTGAAGCATGTTCCGGTGACGGTATTGTACAGATTGAAATGCACTTCTTGGCTGACGTTTATGTTCCATGTGAAGTCTGTGGCGGTAAAAGATACAATGAAGAGACTCTGGATATAAGATACAAAGGTAAAAATATCTATGAAGTCCTTGAAATGACTGTTGAAGAGGCATTGGAATTCTTTGAAAACATTCCAAAAATCACCAAAAAACTTCAGACTTTATATGATGTGGGATTGGGCTATATGAAGATAGGTCAGCCTGCAACTACACTGTCCGGTGGGGAAGCTCAAAGGATTAAACTTGCTAAGGAACTTTCAAGAACAAGTACTGGTAAAACACTGTATATTCTGGATGAGCCTACTACAGGTCTTCACTTTGCAGATATTAAAAGATTACTGGAAGTATTGGCCAGATTAACTGATGCCGGAAACTCTGTAGTTGTTATTGAACATAACTTGGATGTTATTAAAACTGCAGACCACATTATTGACCTTGGTCCTGAAGGAGGGGATGGCGGTGGTGAGGTCATTGCTACTGGAACTCCTGAAGAGATTGCCGAAGCAGGAACCTACACTGGTCAGTTCTTAGAGCGTATGCTTGATGAAAACATTACTCCTTATGCAAAAGAATTGGTAGAAGATATCGGTAAATGATTTCTTCTATTTTCTCTATTTTTTTTAATTTTTCTTAACATTTATATACTATCTTGTTCAATATATTTTTATCGGAAAGTATCTTCCGACAATATTATTCCTATTAATAATTTGGTGTTTATTATGGTATTAAGTACAGGTAATACTGCTTGGATGCTTGTTGCAACAATAATGGTTTTATTGATGAGCGTTCCAGGTATAGCATTTTTTTATGGTGGTTTATCAAAAAGAAAGAATGTATTGAACTCAATGTTTTTATCGCTTATTGCATTTGCAATAGCTAGTATAATATGGATTTTATACGGATATCAGATTGCATTTTCCCCTGATAGTCTTTCAGGAATAATTGGAATTCCTCAAAGCTTGCTTATGGAGGGAATCGGTGTTGACTCTCTTACAGGAACCATTCCGACATTTGTTTATGCAGGTTTTCAGCTAACATTTGCGGCACTGACAGCAGCTGTAGTTTCAGGTGCAATCGTTGGAAGGATGAAAACCAAATCATGGATTCTCTTTACCGTATTATGGGTAACATTGGTCTATATTCCTATATGTCACTGGATATGGGGTGGCGGATGGCTGATGAATATGGGAGCAATTGATTTTGCAGGAGGAGTTGCAGTAGAGGTCAACTCAGGTTTTTCAGCTCTTGCACTTGCACTTATATTAGGTAAAAGAAGAGACACTTCACTGCTTCCACACAACTTGGGATATTCAATTTTAGGAGCAGGATTTCTATGGTTCGGTTGGATGGGATTCAATGGAGGTTCAGCTCTTGCAGCAAACGGACTTGCAGGTTCAGCTATCCTTGTTTCCAACACTGCAGCGGCAGTGGCAATGATTGCATGGGTAATACTTGATGTAATGAAAATCGGAAAACCAACAGTTCTTGGCGCAATAACCGGTGCAGTTGCAGGTCTTGTTGCAATCACTCCGGCTGCAGGTTTTGTTTCCCTTTCAGGATCAATTGTCATAGGTTTAGGTGCAGCTCTTATATCTTATTATGCAGTTTACAATCTCAAGGACAGATTCGGATATGATGATGCTTTGGATGTATTCGGTGTTCATGGTCTTTCAGGCGTATGGGGAATGATAGCAACAGGACTGTTTGCATCTCCGGCAATTAACGGCGTTGCAGGATTATTCTATGGAAATCCTGACCAGCTGATTATTCAGCTTATAGCAGTTGTTGCAACAGCGACATACACATTTGTGGTAAGTATTTTAATAGCAAAAGCATTAGATATAACTGTAGGATTAAGAGTTGAAGATAAGGAAGAAATCACAGGCCTTGATTCAGCATTGCACAAGGAATCAGGTTACAGAATTTAATAATTATTGGTGATAATATGAAAAGGATTATAGCTGTTATCAGAGAAGAGATGTTTGACAATGTAAAAGCGGCTCTTTTAAAAGCCGGATGTGAAGGAATGAATGTCTCTACAGTCAAAGGAAGGGGCAGACAAATGGGCATTCGCGAATCCTACAGGGGTTCAAGCTACTGTGTGGATTTGATTCCTAAAACAAGGGTTGAACTTATTGTAAACGAGGATGATCTGGACAGGATTATTGACGTTATTATCGAAAGCGCAAGAACTGGCGAAGTCGGTGACGGTAAGATATTTGTCTCTGATGTTGAAGAGGTAATAAGAATCAGAACCGGTGAGCGAGGTTCTGATGCAGTTTAGCTGAAAAATTTTAATGAGTGGAATAATTTTTCCACTTCAATTTTTTATTTTATTCAACTATTTTTATATTCATTAAACATTTAACAATCTCTTTTTTGCTTTAAAAAATTATTTAAACAAATTTAAATAATATGGTGAATAATTTATTATTATCTAAGAGTATATTTTGCTCTTATTACCTAGGTGATAAAAATGAGAGAGTTATATGAAAAAATGATAAACGAGTCAATGGCTGCTCAAAAGGCAGATGTTGCCGTTATATCAGAAAATAGATACAATGACTTTAAAATTACTGATGCAAAACCTTATGCAGATGCAGTAGCCGGCATGACTGCACTTGACAACCAGGCAGAATCAGTAATCAACTTGCACAAGGAATCTGTAAAAAACCATTACGAAATACTGTCTTCAATTACAGACACATTAAAATGTGAAGATGACCCGTTCATTGAACACTTCCAGACTCCTCCTGTACTTGAAATCTTATGTGAAGAAGACGGCGAATTTGCAGACAGTGTAGACAAATTCATTCAGGCAATCGCAGATAATGAAGCCCTTGTTGCAAAAGAATCAATCAGAAGATACGGAGGATTCTACGGACCAACATGTGTAGTGGACTTTGCTTTGATGCCTGGAAGTACCAGTAATGTTGTAAATCAGATACTTCAAAAAACTGACATTCCTGAAGATCACAAACAAGCGATTCTATCTGCAAAATCATGGGGTATGAACACTTCCTATGGTATTGGTGATGCATTTGCAAATGCTATTGAAGCTGGAGCAACTGCAGCTGAAGCAACAGAAAAGGAAATTGCGGCATTGCAGATGATTTATAAAACTCCTATCGAAGGACAAGGAACCTTAATGGATGATGCTGACCATTCATCATTTGACGTAAGGGACTACATGAACAAATACAAAAAGGCAATGACTTCAACAGTTAAAGCCGCAATGGATGACGGCGTACACTATGGAAACATTGTAACAGTACCTGCATACTGTGTAGGTGATATTGGACACCACATAGGTCAATCAACCTACAACATGTGTAAGGATGACGTAACTTTAGCTATCGTTCAGGCAACTGCAGATGTTATCGGAAACACATTAACATCAAACCTTGATAACTATAAATCTGAATTCGATGTGCTTAAATTAGCTACCGGTTCATCAGCATGCGCCACAGAATTCATCCTGGAACTTGATGGATTCAATGCTCCAATGGTAGTGGACTTGTTCTCCAAAAGATTCCACAACTTTGTACAGCAATATCCAACAAGAGGTGCAGCAGCTGAGTTGCATAACTGTGACTTCATGGACATGATTTACAGAGGATTTAATGCAATCAGTGCAGCCCGTAAGTTCAGAGCAGGAATCGGCGGTGAATTAGTGCCAAAAATCAATGGATTTGCAGTTGACTTAAGTCCAATTCTTGAAAGTGAAATCGTAATGAACCCACAAAGATACACTTATCCTGCATGTGCAATTACAGTAAGATTCTCTTCACTCATGAGATTAGCAGACTATCCATGTCTTTTAACTTCAGAACCAATTACAGCAACCATGATGACAAACATCATTGCACTTAACAAAGGAGCACCAGGATCACCTGTAAGAGGTTGTAAAAACTGTGCTGCTGCTTCACTTGTGGACAACAAACACGAATACTGTCAATGGAGAGAAGCTGTATAGGCGATTAATATGACATGTAATATTAGAAAAAAATTCTTTGCAGAACTTCTGGGAACATTTTTCCTGGTATTTTTCGGTACAGGTGCTGCTGTTGTAACCCTTCTGATTTCAGAAGATATTACTCCGGGTGCTGCTGGAATTGGACTTTTGGGCGGATTAGGTGACTGGATTGCCATAGCTTTGGCATTTGGTCTAACTGTAATGATATGTATTTATGTATTCGGTAAGATATCTGGTGCACATTTAAATCCTGCTGTAACCATCGGACTGCTTGTTACTAAAAACATTGACCTGGTTGACAGTATATATTATATAGTTGCACAGGTAATCGGTGCTTGTATAGGAAGTCTATGTCTTTACTTATGTCTCGGAGCTCCTGCGGTAACAATAGGAGGACTTGGTGCAACAGCACCTGGACTTGGCGTAAGCTATCTTCAGGCAATGTTTGCAGAATTCTTGGGTACATTCTTCCTTATGATGGTTGTAATGGGTGTTGCAGTAGACAAAAAAGCGGAACCGGGCTTTGCTGGAATTTCAATCGGTATGACTGTAGCTGCCGTTATTGTTGTTTTAGGTGCATTTACAGGTGCTTCAATCAACCCTGCACGTACATTCGGACCATATCTTATGGATATGATTCTAGGAGGTCAAAATCTCTGGGGATTATTCCCAATTTATTTGGTTGGACCTATTCTTGGTGCAATCTGTGCAGCATTCGCATATGCATATCTTGCAAAAGATAGTGGAGTCTGTGAACTTCCACAACCGTTCAACGATGAATAATTCTTTTTAGAATTATTCTTCATTTTCTTTTTTTGATAATCTATTTAAAACAGTTCAGCCTAATATTTATATAATTACTATTTGGGTGATAAATTGAATTTTAATATTAAGGAAGCTATTTTAATTTTCATTCGCGGAGTTCTGATGGGCTCTGCAGATATTGTTCCGGGTGTTTCAGGAGGAACAATAGCTTTAATTACAGGTATTTATGGCCACCTGGTTGAAGCAATCAGTAAAATCAGTTTTGGATTTGTAAAACCTCTCTTTAAAGGGGATTTAAGGGGATTTTGGTCCAAACTGCTTGAAGAAATTGATTTTAAGTTTTTCATTCCGTTAATCTTGGGTATTGGAGTTGCATTTCTGACTTTAGCTAAAGTCGTTACCTACTGTATGGATGTTCACACTGCACTTACATATTCATTCTTTTTGGGACTGATTATAGCTTCAGCGGTAATCTTATTTAAAAAGATTAAAAAAATCAACATTAAACATGTGGTTTTTGCAGTAATAGGTATGATATTAACATATATCTTTGTAAGCCTCAATCCAATAGCAGCTAACCATTCCCTGCTTGTTTTATTCATTTCAGGTATGATTGCAATCTGTGCAATGATTCTTCCAGGTATTTCAGGTTCATTTCTGCTGTTGCTGTTAGGTCAGTATGAATACATGCTGAATGCACTTCACCAGTTTCACCTGTCTGAAATCATAGTGTTTGTAGTTGGTGCCCTAATCGGTATTCTAGGATTTTCCAAAATCCTCAACTTCCTTTTAAAAAATCATGAGGAAGTTACAATGGCATTTCTTATTGGTGTAATGCTTGGATCACTTAAGGTTCCGGCTGTAGAGGTAACAAATGCAGTAAGTTTAAACTTTGCAGGACTCCTGCCTTGCCTGATTGTTGCCGTAATAGGATTTGTTTTAATTATCATATTGGAAACCAGATTTGATTACATCGAACAGTAATCAAATTTAAAACTTTTTTTTTAAATTTATTTAAATTTATTAACAATTAAAAATATATCTTAATATAATGCTAGTTTTAAAGAAAATCAAAAAACAGTGGAGGCTATATCCGATAGGTTCTCCGAAAGGCGCACTCAACCATAAGAGAAAACCTGAATTTGTCGGCAACATCAAATTTTCACATGATGGCGATTCACTGTCAATTGCAAGGTTTGTAGCGGATTATAATTTCAATGACAATTCCACATTGAATGAAAAGCTGGTTCCTCCAGGCGAAGTCATTAAACTGCTCAGATCTCAGGCTGTTTTTCTAGCAACTAAAGATGAAAAAGTTGAAAAATACCTGAAATCCCTTAACATCAAGGTCAGGCACACTCAGGTATGTGACTACTGTGCATATGAAGGAAATATTACAATAGTCAATTCAGATTATTCCTATAACTTTAACAATCAGCTGATTTGTAAGGACTGTGCTCATGACACTATAAAACAGGAATTAAAGCTCCAGGGATTTGATAAGGCAATCTTTAGAAACCTGCAAAACACCTTGGAAAAAACCGGAAGTCTTGAAAAGACATTGTCTGTTCTAGATCCTCATTTTGATGCGATAAAAAACAGAAAACTGACATTATTCGATAAGACTAAAAAATCAAGACATATCGTACCTCCTGTTGACATGAAGAGGCTTAAAATTCCTAAGGACTTCAAAAAGGTATTGCTTGATTCAGGAAACACAAAGCTATTGCCTGTGCAATATCTCTCCATTAAGGAAGGGCTACTTAAAGGCGAAGACCTGCTGGTTGTAAGTGCCACAGGTTCCGGTAAGACTCTCGTAGGGGAGCTTGCAGGAATCACAGAAGCCCTGAAAGGCAAGAAATTCGTATTTCTAACCCCTCTGGTCGCACTTGCAAACCAGAAATACAGGGATTTTAAAAAGAAATATTCTCAGCTGGGTTTAAAGGTGGCCATCAAGGTTGGAAGAAACCGTGTCAAGGCAAAAGGGGAATTGAATCTTCCCGATTCTGACGTTTCCAAGGCTGATATTGTGGTTGCTACCTATGAAGGTATTGATTATCTTTTAAGAAACGGAAATTCCTCATCACTATCCAATCTGGGTGTTGTTCTGATAGATGAGATTCACATGATTGATGATGAGGACCGTGGAACAAGACTGAACGGTTTGATAAAGCGTATTAAACATTTATATCCCAAAACTCAAATCATCGGATTGTCAGCAACAGTTAAAAATCCTGAATTTTTAGCAGATGAGTTCAACATGAAGCTGGTAAAATATGACGAGCGTCCGGTTCCTCTGGAAAGGCACCTTGTTTATGTTAGAAACGAGTCTCAAAGACGCCATCTTATGCAGAGACTGGCCAAAAGGGAATTCAATACAAAATCCAAAAAAGGCTTCAGGGGCCAGACAATAATATTTACAAATTCAAGAAGAAAAACTCACCAGATTGCCAATTTCCTGACAAATAAAAGGGTCAATGCAAAGGCATATCATGCAGGACTGTCCTATTATAAAAAGGAAAAGATTGAAAAGGACTTTGACAAGGGTAAGATTTCATGTGTTGTAACAACAGCAGCTCTTGCAGCGGGAGTGGACTTTCCGGCTTCACAGGTAATATTCGACTCCCTGATAATGGGAAACAAGTGGATCAATCCAAACGAGTTTTCACAGATGCTTGGCCGTGCAGGAAGACCGTCCTATCATGACCGGGGCATAGTTTATTTAATTCCTGAGATAGGCAATGATTTTCAGGGAGAATCTGAAGAGGCAATGGCATTGGAGCTTTTGGAAAGCAATAGTGAAGATGTATTCATTGAATATGATGAGGAGTCAGCATATGAGCAGATACTTGCAGACATTTCCTCAACTTCAATTAAATCACTGGATGAGCTTAATAAATTTTATAAAAATATTGATGTTCCTATAAGCATTAAGATAGCAGTTGACGAGATGGAAGAGTTAGGATTAATTAATAGGAGCATAAATAATAAATTAGATGTAACAAAATATGGCCGGGCAACTTCGGTATCATTTTTATCTATAGATGATGCGGAATTCATCAAGAATACACTGCATGACTATAATTATCTTAAAAGGTATGTCGGTTTGTCTCCGATGTACAAGAAAAAGGATAAGTATGATAAATTGAAGGTTTTAATCCTTGCAATGGCACTGGATTTGGAGATGTTTGAAAATGCATATCTGTCAAATGTTATTCACAATCAGATATCAAATGCATTAAAAATCAAGTTTTCAACCAGACTGTTCGCAGAATCAACCTTGGATATCATTTCCAGTGGTGAAGCAATCGAAAAGGTTGACAAAAAATTCCAGGATGCGCTGATTGCGCTTCAAACGGATTTCATGCAATGCAGATGTCAGGACAGGCCATTCTGTTCATGCATGCAGAGGGGAATCTCTGAGGTGATAGTTCACGAAAGGCTTAAAGGCAAGGACCCTCAAGACATATCAAATAAGCTGTTTAGAAAATATCAGATTCAGGTATATCCGGGAGATATATTCTCCTGGCTGGATAATTTCGTAAAAAATTTGGATGCAATCAAAAGGATTGCAAAAGCGTTTAATCGACAGAATATTGTTAAAAAGACTAATTGGTTAATTAAAAAAATAGAAAACGGGTGAAATGCAATGTATGCGGAAGATAAAATATTGATTGGTTGCAATGAAAACGTTTGTGTTGAATTGCTTCCGAAGCTGGCTAACCGTCACGGTCTGATAGCTGGTGCAACAGGTACAGGTAAAACAATAACTTTGAAAACATTGGCTGAATCATTTTCAGACATGGGCGTTCCTGTATTTTTGGCTGACATGAAAGGAGACATTTCAGGACTTGCCAAAATAGGTTCTGAAACAGATAAAATCAAAACCAATGTTGAAAAATATGGTCTTGCTGCAAAAGGATTCAAATATCAGGCATATCCTGTAGAGTTCTGGGATCTGTTTGGAGTTAAAGGACTGCCTGTCCGTGTTTCATTATCTGAAATGGGCCCTACACTTCTGGGAAAAATCCTAAACCTGTCCGAAGCACAGCAGGGAGTCCTTAATATAGTATTTAAAGTGGCTGATGAAAAATCTCTTTTAATCATTGACATGAAGGATTTAAAGTCAATGATCAATCATGTTGTTGAAAACAAGGCCGAATATGAAAGTGAATACGGAGCAATTGCCGATAAGTCAGCTAATACAATTCTGAGAAGTCTCATTACTCTGGAAGATCAGGGAGGAAACGATTTCTTCGGTGAACCTGCACTGGTTTTGGATGACTTTATGAGAGTGGACGACAACGGAAAAGGTATCATCAACATTCTTGATGCTCAAAAATTATCCCTGTCACCTGAAATATACTCAACATTCCTTTTATGGATGCTGTCCGAATTGTTTGAAAACCTGCCTGAAGTAGGGGACATGGATAAGCCAAAATTCGTATTCTTCTTTGACGAGGCACATCTTCTGTTTGATGACATGTCACCTGAATTCGGCAAAAAAATCGAACAGATTGTAAGGCTGATCAGGTCAAAAGGCGTTGGACTGTACTTCATATCACAGTCTCCTGCAGACATTCCTGACGATATCCTTGCACAGCTTGGAAACCGTGTACAGCATGCGCTTCATGCATACACACCAAAAGACCAGAAAGCCGTTAAAGTGGCTGCCGAAACATTTAGGCCAAACCCTGATTTCGACACATCAACAGTGATTTCCGAGCTTGGAATAGGTGAAGCACTGGTTTCAGTTCTGGATGAAAAGGGTGTTCCAAGCATTGTTGAAAAGGTTGACATTGTTCCTCCTCAAAGCTTCATCGGAGCGATTGACGATACAATGCGCTCTGAGCTGATTAACCTTTCAGAGTTGAAATCCAAATACTGGGAAGCTGTAGATGGACTTTCCGCTTATGAAATGCTTTTAAACAAGATTGATTCAAATCCTAATGTTGAAAGTGAAGTTCCGCAGGTTGACATGGAAGTAATCGAAGAGGCAAAGGTTGAAGTTCAAGCTGAACCTGCTCCAGAACCTGTCCAGCCGGAAGCGGAAGAAGCTCCTCAGCAGCCTCAGCAGGGTGCCGGCGGAATTCTTGGTGATATTATAGGTAGCGTTCTTGTTGGTCAAACACAGACTGCAGGCAAAAAAACCAAAAAGACCGCTCAGCAAAAGGCAATTGAAAAGGCAGCTTCACAGGCAATGAACACAGCCGCACGTGAAGTTACAAAAGGTCTTATGAGAGGAATATTCGGTCAGATGAAATAAGGTGGTTAAATGGCACATCCTCATAAAGAGGCTATTGCAAATATGCCTGCTTCATCTCTGGTAGGTATAATTGAAGAGTCTAAGGTGACTTACGTTAGGGAAAATTTAAGTGTATTTCTGCATGAAAGCCAAATCAAACTCTTAAAACAGGTCAAAAAGCATGAAAAGCCTCATCACAAAAAGATTAGGATAAAACAGTTTGAAAGGGCTAAAAAAGACGACTTGTTTAACCTGCATTTAGGTCTGTATTTAAAGAAATATAAGAAACTTGAAAAGCTTGGTTTGATTGAAATAGATTTGAATCCCGGAAACGGACTGGAATATGACTGCGCTTTAACACCTAAAGGCCTAGGGGTTTTGGATGAAATAGCGGACCTTGAAAGTAAATGGGAAGGCGTTGTCGGCGTTACAGACGATGATTTGGAAGTCCTTAAAAAACTTGCACTTGATTCATTTGAAATATCCTACAGACACAAGAAAAACAGGGAATTTATTTTCTAGGTAATTGTTTTTTTCAATTACTTACTTTTTTTATTTTTAAAACAGTATTTATTTTACTTTATTTTTTTATATTCTAATTATAAAATTGTATTTTAAAAAATAGAATAGTTTAATAATTAGTTTTCTTAAATGAATAATTACAATCAAAAATTAAACAATTTAAGGTGTAATTATGGTGTCTAATATTAGTGAAAAGTCAATATTGCTTTCTGATAAAGCTATGGAATGCTGTATGAATGGAAATTTTGAAAATGCTTTGAAATATTTTGATGAAGGTCTGAGTGTAGATGAAGACAACATTTTGCTTTTGTACAACAAAGCGGGGTGTCTGGTTAACATGGGTGAAATCGAACAGTCAGATCCTATTTTTAAAAAAATAATCGGTCTTTGCGACGAGATGGACAAATCAGAACTGGTTTTAAATATCAAGGCAAATTCATATACTTACTTGAGGGACTTCGACAGTGCAAGGGAAGTCTTTGAAGAAATATTGAAAGATTTCCCAAACAACGTTGACGGTCTGCTTTCAAGGGCGATTTATCTAAAAAGGGAATGCATGTATGATGATTCTCTTGAAGTATTCAGAAAAGTCCTGAATCTGGACCCGGACAATTTTGAAGCAAACATGTATATGGGGGAACTGCTGCTTGATTTGGGAGGTCATGAGGAATGCAAAAAGTTCATTGACAAAGCCTTTGAATTATGTCCGGACTTTCCATATATTCTATATATTAAAGGATGTTACTTTGCAGCGGTTTGTGAAGATTACAAAAAGGCTATTGAGTATTATGATAAAGCTATAAATATTGAACCGGGTTTAGTAAAGTGTTACTTTGAAAAGTCCAAATGTCTTGTTCTTTTGGGAAAGGCTGATGAGGCTAAAAAAAGTTTCAATAAGATATATGAACTCAATCCTGAGTTTTATGATGAATCTCATAAGGAATTGCTGGACGATATAATTGAAATGCTGGCCAATCATTATTTCATGGATTGATTATTCTAAAATCAATTGCCAGTGAGTCATATGCATATTTAACTGTTTGAACTGCTTGATTTTTGCTTTCAAAGTAATAAAGGTGGCTTTCACAATCACAATCGCTGCAGCCGAAACCCTCAATTCCATAGGCTTTTGATGTTAGAAATTGTGAAAGTTCACATTCAATTTTTTTAGGTGAGACATTGCATATTACTTTTTCAATTTCAGATTCCTTTAGAAAGTAGTCTATGTGCCAGTGAAGCTTTTTTTCATCGCTTAGATGTCTTTTAATTCTTGATTCAAGTGAATTCATGGCTGAGCCTACATAGACATAATAACCTTTCTTAAACTCTATTTTTCCGAGTTTTTTTCCTATCTTGACAGTTCTATCATTATTTAATTTGATTATCAAACAGTAACAGCCTTTCATCAGTTTTGAATATGTCTTTTTAAGTATAAATTTTTAAAGTGAGTTGATTATTTATATTATTATAAATATAAATTAAATTAATGTAAATTAAATTTTAGTTGAGATCAAATATGTTTAAAAAGGATAGGATTTTATTTAATATATGCTTGACATTATTGTTTTTATTGATAATAATTCCTGCAAGCTTTGCTTCTGATAATTCTGAGGATATATTAAATAACAATGATTTTAATGAAACCTTATATCTTTCAGCAAATTTAGATGATAATATCCTAAGGGCATCCAATGATTATTATTTCAATGCTTCAGCTGAAGATGATGGGGACGGATCTATAAACAATCCGTATAAATATCTAACTGCAGATAGAATTAAATCAAACTGTAATATATATCTTGCAGATGGGGAATATGAACTGGATTCTAATAAAAATATTGAAAGAGTCAATATTTATGGTAGTGATGTTGAAAAAACCATAGTAAGCTATGCAGGTGTCGGATTCTTTGTAAGTACCTCTTTGACAATACAAAATGTAACTTTCGTTGATATGTCAATTACCAATTATGGTAAAATTGCAGCCAATAACACTGTCTTTTCCTATGGATATGGCTCACGTTCTGATTCCTATGGGAATAATTTTGGAGGGGCAATTTACACTCCTTCTGATTACTCCAATGCAGTTTTAACACTTAATAACTGTACTTTTAATGACAATTATGCGGTTTATGGCGGTGCAATTTATATGGCTAGCGGCAGTCTAGAAATTACAGATTCACTGTTTATCAACAATCTTGCATATAATTATGGTGGGGCCATTGCATGTGAAAATACCGCCAGTGTAGTCATTTCAAAATCCAAGTTTTATAATTCACGTTCAGTGGATGATGCGGGTGGAGCAATTTACCTTAAATATTCTTCATTTGAAGGGAAAAACATTGATTTTATTAATTGTTCTGCAACATTCGGAGCAGCAATAACTTCTTTAAAATCAATTTTTTCCTTAAATAATGGATATTTTGAAAACAATTCTGCAAAATGGAATGGTGGAGCAATTTACCACATGTATGATGATTTTACAATGACAAGTTCAAAATTCATCAACAATTCTGCCAGAAAGGGTGGGGCTGTATTTATAGACAACTGCACTTCTCTTTATCTGAGAGCAAATATATTTACAGCTAATAGTGCATCTTTTGTCGGAGGTGCAGTGTATTCTCTTTTAAACATAGTTAAAGTTCCAATACTGGGATTTAATAAATTTTCAGATAATCAAGCATATCTAAGTGAAAATCTTTTTGACTCTTCAAATATTAATCTGACAATGGGTAGTGGAAATTATTCCATGGTTAAATTTAATGACAGTCCGATAGATGCAATTCCTTCCAGGTATAGTCTGTATGAAAACGGATTTACGACTGTTGTAAAAGACCAGCAAACTTCCGGTAACTGCTGGGCATTTACAGCTATTTCCGTTTTGGAATCATGTATACTGAAAGCTACAGGCAATACATATGATTTGTCAGAAGAAAACATGAAAAATCTGGCCGCTTTATTTTCAGATTATGGATGGAATATGAATACAAATGATGGTGGATATGATTATATGCCGTGGGGATATCTGGCAAGCTGGCTAGGTCCGGTATCTGAAATGGATGATTTATTTGACGATAAATCAGTACTGTCTTCCATATTCAACAGTATTTTCCATGTTCAAAATATACTGTTCTTATCACGTGACAATTACACTGATAATGATGCTATAAAGGAAGCTATATTGAAATATGGGGCCGTTGGAACATCAATGGCATATTACAGCAACTATTATGATGACACAACCAAGGGATATTACTGTTTTTCAAATGTGGCAAGCAATCATGCAGTAACAATTGTAGGATGGGATGACAATTATTCAAAATCCAATTTCAAATGGGCAAACTATATTGAAGGTGACGGTGCATGGATTGTAAGAAACAGCTGGGGACCTTCCTGGGGTGAAAACGGATACTTCTACGTATCATATTATGATATGAAATTTGCACAGCCTGGAGTAAACGCCTCATCATACACAATAATCTTCAATGACACAAAAAGATATGATAAAAATTACCAGTATGATATAGCAGGAATTACAGATTTCTTCTGCAATTCTTCAAATGCTGTATGGTATAAAAATATATTCACTGCCGGTGCTGATGAATATCTTGCAGCTGTTTCTACATACTTTGAAAAAATAACCAATTGGACAGCATCTATATATGTAAATGATGAGCCGGTACTGGTTAAAAAAGGAATCTCCAATCCCGGTTATTACACCTTTGATTTAGGTCAGTTAATACCATTAAAAGCCGGTGACGTATTTGAAGTTGTTTTCAATATTTTAGTTGGTGGTGAAGCAAATTTCCCAATCTCCGAAGCAAAATCTCTAAACAGGATGCTTTATAAACCCGGAATTTCATTTGTAAGCTATGACGGCAAGCAATGGCAGGATTTATATGACCTTGAATGGGCATATTCAACTCATTCGTATAAATCTCAGGTAGCAAGCATTAAAGCGTTTACAATCTTAAATCCGATTGCTGTAAACACTTCTTTAAATGTCAGCTATGACGGTTTCAATCCGGTCACCCTTACTGCAAAAGTCATAGATGAATATGGAAACCTTTTAGATGGTGAAGTTTTATTCAATATCAATGGTGAAGATCACTACGTTAATGCAAGTAAAGGGCAGGCTGTTTTAGAATGTGATTTAAACCAGACAACCAATTTCATCTCAGCAAAATTCATTGCTCCGGGCTATATTTCATCCGCAGATTACAAATCCGTTGAAATCAGTGTCCGTCAAATAAATCTGACTTCAAGCATTTCAAGAGTTCTAAACAACGTAACTATAGAAGTAATGGCAAATGAAACACTTAACATAACTGTCAGTGTGGTTGTAAATGATGATTCATATGAGATTGAATTAATCAATGGTCAATCCAGTCTTAACTTATCTAATCTTTTAAATGATGTCTATACTGTAACTGTCTATTCAGCAGAGCAGATTTACTCTTCAAATATTATTGAAGACAGCTTTACTGTAGATGTTAGAAATACTACAATTTCTGCTGATGATTTGACTATATATGACAGTCAGTTAATTTATAACATTACATTGACAGATTCTGAAGGCAATCTCCTGTCCGATAAAAATATCAGATTTGTCATAAACAATGAAACTTACAATGCAACTACTGATAACGGTATTGCAACACTTGTTTTAAACCTTGAACTGGGCAAATATATAGTTGATATTGATTTTGAAGGAACCAATGATTATCTTAAATCAAATTCCTCTAAAACAGTAATCGTTAAAGACATAGTTGAGATGAATGTCAGCTATGAGAAATATCAGGACACTGCGGTTGTTCATGTGAATATTTCAAAACCGCTTAACGAGACCCTGTCAGTTAAGATTAACAATAATACTCAAAACATAACCTCCATAAACGGAATTGCAATTTTAAACTTAACCTCTCTTGAAAACGGCAAATACGATATTGAAATCAGTATTGCAAATGAAAATTACTTCTTCAATCAGACAGTTATTGAATTTGTCATTGATGTCTTTGACACTGTTATTGCTGCTGATGATTTGATATGTGATGATAGTAATGTGGTAAATTACACAGTACGTTTAACTGACATTAAAGGAAATCCTTTAGCTAATAAGTCAGTAGAATTTATTTTAAATAATAACAGTTACATTTCTTTAACAGATGATAATGGTGAAGCCAGCATATTGGTTAATCTGACTGCAGGTGCTTATGATGTTTTAGTAAACTTTAACGGTGAAGATAATTTCTTCTCTTCATCTGAAAAATCACTCATTTCTGTTCATCCTAAGGTTGATATTGCATTGGAAGTTGAAAAGTACCAGAACAAGGTCTCTTTAAACATTTCCCTGTCAAAAGCAATTAACGAAACATTAACAGTCATAGTTAACGATAATAAATTCAATATCACATCCCATAATGGTTTGGCCAGTATGGATTTGTCAAATCTTGATAATGGCATTTACGATATTGAAATCCGATTGGACAATGATTCTTATGTATTTGAAGCTTGTAAAACTTCATTTGAGGTTAATGTAAGTGAAAGCAAAATCATTTTGGATAATTTGACTCTAACTGATGATGCTGAGATGAATTTTACAGCTATTTTGGTGGACGGTAAAAATCAGCCAATTTCCAATAAAACCCTGGAATTCACTTTAAACAATGAAACCTACAGTATCATAACAGATTCCAATGGAAAATCATCTATTCCTCTAAATCTGCCTCTCGGCAAGTATGATGTTTTAGTTAAATTCACAGGTGATGACAGTTACTTTGATTGCGAGTCTACTTCTCAAATCAAAGTAAAATCAAAAGTTACAGTCAGTTTGGACGTTGAAAAATATCAAAATACTGCAAAAATCAATGTTGGTTTATCCAAAGACATTGATGGTCCGGTTACAGTTATTGTAAATGGTAAAAGATATGATGTTAATTCTATTTTAGTTTTAAACAGTCTTGAAAACGGTATTTACAATGTTTCCGTTGAGCTTAATGACAGCTATGAATTCAATAATGTATATGATCAGTTCACTGTAGATGTCTGTGAAACAATAATCGTTGCAAATGACTTGACTATTGTTGAAAATCAGTTTGCTGAATTTAACATAACTTTAATGGATGTTAACGGCACAGCTGTATCTGGACGTTTGATTGATATTGTAGTGGATGGAAAAACATATGGTGTTGAAACAGATTTAAATGGGCTTTGCCAAATTCCTGTTAACCTGACAAATGGACTTTATGATGTTCATATTTCATTTGCGGGAGATGACAATTACTTTAACTGCTCAAAAAATGTATCAATTAAAGTTAGAGAAAATGTTTTAATTGAGATGAACATTAATGTTGAAACAAATAACGTATATATTAATATCTCATCATCAAAAACTGTCAATGGAACATATGTTGTCAAAATCAATGATGAAACTTTCAGATTCAACACCAATGGAACATCAAATATTGTTTTACTTAATAAAACTAAAGGAAATTATGTTGTTGAGGTTTATCTTGAAAATGAAATGGATTATAATGTGAATAACCTTTCAGATGATTTTGAAGTTCAAGCCAAACAGGCATTTTTAAAATCAGATATCTCACAGGTATATGTTGGAGGTTTTTATAAAGTAACATTATCAAATTCAATGGGATTGCCTTTATCAGACAGTAAAATCAGATTTGAGTTCAACGGCAACTCTTACACTGTTAATACTGACAGTAACGGTGAAGCTTATTTAAGGTTAAATTTAACTGAAGGCAATTATTCTATCAATGTTTACTTTGCAGGCGATAACTATTATGATGGAGCAAATTTAACTGCTGATTTTGAAGTTAAATCAACAATATTGAACAATAACACTTCAGATAAGACCTATAATTCCAAATATACTGTAATCTTTTTGGACAGTAATGGAAATCCTTTGAATAATTCAAATGTTAAATTCATTATAAATGATAAGGAATATGTAGCGACAACTGATGAAAATGGTTTGGCATCTCTTCAGATTCAGGAGGGTGTCGGTAATTATAATCTGACCATTATTAACCTGAAGACTGGTGAAACTCTAATTCACTCAATTAAGGTCTCACCAAGGATAACAAATAACAAAGACATGACAATTTATGCATTAAGTGGCAAAAAGTTCACAATCAGAGCTTATGATGATAATGGAAATCCTGCAGGATTGGGTGAAAATATAGCTGTTAAAATAGCTGGAAAGACATATACGATTACAACCAACGCAAATGGTTATGCATCCCTTAAAATAAATCTGATAAATAAAAAATATACAATCACAGCAACATACAAAGGATTTAAGGTATCCAATGTCCTTACTGTAAAACCTGTTTTGATAACTGTCAATAAGGTTTTCAAAAAGGCAAAATCCTATAAATTCCGTGCGAAATTGGTAAATGGCAATGGAAAAGCATTAAAGAATAAGAAAATTACCTTTAAAATTAAAGGTAAAAAATATGTTGCCAAAACCAACAAGTATGGAAAAGCCACTATAACCATTAAACTTAAACTTAAAGTGGGATCATATAAAATCTATTCAATTTATGGAAAATCCAAAATCAAAAACACTATCAAAATTAAAAAATAGTGATTTTCCATTAATTTTTTTCTTTTTTTCAAATAAACTTGAAAAGTTTATATATGTAAATTAACATAAATACTTAACATATTTTAATTTATTATCAAATAGGTTTAATTATGATGTCATATAAGAATTTTTTCTATTTAGCAATGATTATGCTATTGATTGTAAGTATTGGTAGCGTATGTGCTAATGAACTGGAAAATACTACTTTAAATCAAAATAATGGAGAATTGGAGGTCAGTATAAATGGCACTCCAATTCTTGAAAGTCAAAACAGTGATGTGATTGAAGAAACATCAGATGAAATTACTGTGGATAATTGGGATGATTTGCAATATTACTGTTCTTTAAATGATAAGAATTATGTTTTAAATCTAAAAGAGAATACAAATTATTATCCGACAAATCCAAAAGAGGAAAGCTATCAGATTCAGGTAAATAATAATGTAACTATTGTTGGAAGTTCAGGAGCTTACTTTGGAGATTCTTCTCAAAATGCAAGAAGCATTAGCTATCTGCCAATCAATGTTCCTGAAAACTCCGGTATTGGAATTACATTGAAAGGAATCACATTTAAATGGATTAACTGTGAATACCAGCCTAATGCAATATTCCTGCAGATTGCTGGAAATACAAATAACCTGATTGAAAACTGTATATTTAATAATTGTACAGTAACCGGAGGTCACTCCTCTTTCATTCATGTAGTCAGAGGTAATTTGACATTAACCAATTCCACATTTACAAACATGACTTCAGATTTTGGCTGCTTAAGTTTATATGACCCTAAGGATGACCCGACTGATATATGTACTCACGCAAGAGGTACTGTAAGTAACTGTTACTTTGAAGGTAACTATGCAAGAACTGAACCTGGATGTATCAATAACTGTGGAGTGCTTGTTGTTAGAAATTCAACATTCTATAGGAATACTGCATTCTGGTGGGCAGGTGCAATACATACTCATGGTGGAGCTAATACTACAATATATGATTCCAACTTCACAGATAATGTTGCTGGTTGGAATGGTGGTGCACTATATACATATAGTTATTTACAGATATATAATACAATTTTTAAAGGTAATAACTGTACTACTAATAATGGTGGTGGTGCAATAGGTGCTTGTAAGTATTTACACTCACCATATATTCATATTGAAGATTCACTATTTGACAGTAATGAAAACTTATGCTGGGCACTCACTGAAGAGTCAACTAGCGGACTAGGTCGTGGTGGTGCTATATCCATTATGGATGAAGGTGGACTAACTGTATTGAACACTACTTTTATTAAAAATAGTGCTTCTATAGGTACTGCCATATGTGCTATAACTCAGGGAGCTAACTATGGATCACCTGGTGTTACTATTGTAGGAAACAGATTCATTAATCATACCAGAATTAGTGATGTGCTGGTAATCAAGTTGGATTATGATTCTCTATGCAATATAAGTGATAATTATTATTATGGAAATTCAATTGAATTTTCAAAACTGAAACTCATAGCTGATGATAGGGTTGGGGATGAAGTAGCTTTACACATTGATGCAACTTTAAAGAATGCGAATTACTATGATTCTGACATTTTAGATAAATCTGACTATCTTGTTTACGTGGATGGTTCATATCTCAAAACAGTTACTGGTCTTGATTTTACTTTAAATCTAAAAAACATCGAAAAAGCCCAAGTTTATGTTGTCCCATCTATATCAACCACTAAAAGTAATGAAGTTTCTGTCGGTATGCCTAAGGAATATATTTATGTGTCACAAAAATCCGGAAATGATGTCAATGATGGGGTGAGTGATGAGACTCCTGTGGCAACATTGTCAAAGGCAATTGAACTTGCAAACTCTACCGGAAATATATTTATTATGGACGGAACATTCAGTGATGCTAATCTGGTAATAAATTATGATTTGTCAGTTTCCGGAAATGATGGCGTAGTTATTGCATCAACAGGAAATATTTTTGATATTGGTGATGTGGAGGTTGAATTTAAAAATATCATATTCAAAGGTTCTAAACAGTCATCCTCATCTTCCGATAGAATCATAAAACAGGGCAACGGTATTTTAAATATTAATAATTGTACATTTGAATCCAATTCCTATGTAACATTAATTGAAACATCCGGTTTCCTTCAAATGACAGATTGTGAATTCAATAGCAATTCAGGTATTTTAATCCGGGCCAACAGTTATCAAATTTCATCTTCACAATTCAAAAGCAATACTGCAACAACAACCAAAACTCCTGCATTAATTAAATCAGCAAGCGGACTGAAAGCTAGCATCGACAGTTCAGAATTTTCAGACAATGATGTAAAAGAAGGATGTATAAACTTTGCTGCCGGAAACAGCAATCAGAACACTTTAACAATTACAGACTGTGAATTTGTTAAAAACAAGGGTAATGACGGATCTTCAGCTATACTGATTTCCGGAGGTCTTCTTGATTTAAGTTCAACATTATTTATTAACAATACCGATACCGGAAGGTCATCTGCAGTGATTGTAACATCTACCGAAATTCATGTTTCAGACTCTATATTTATAGGAAATACCTATAACAATAATAATAAATTATTAATCAACTCAAAATCTTCAACAGGCTTAAAGAAAATTTACTGTACAGGAAACTGGTTTGGAAACAATCAGAATGATTATAATATTGCTCCGGCAATCAGTTCATCATCCAACTGTGAAAATTGGATATTCCTGAATGCAACAGCAGATGCAACTTCAATGTTTATGGGTGAAAACACTGTTGTTGAGTTTAATTTGAATAACGCATACAACAAGTTTGGAAATGTTACATACTGGGACAGCAGTAACCTTCCTTTAGTAAGACTTTCAATTTTAACTGAAGGGGGAAGTTCAGACAAAAATGAAGTAGCTTTAGTAAACGGAATCGGAAAACTCACATTCACATTAAATGATGTCGAAGCTAACTTAAAAGCAGGATATAATGGTGCAGAGGATGTAATTAACTTTACAGAGGCTAAAGTAAAACCTCAAATGGATGTTGAATATGCAAACATCTCTGTAGATGATGATGAGATTATTACAATTACATTGCCTGATAATGCAACAGGTGAGATAACTCTTAATCTGGCAAATGTGACTCAAACACAAATAATAAATGGGGTAAAAAGCACATTCACATTATCTGATTTGGCATCAGGTGAATATGTGGGAACAGTAACATATTCCGGTGATGATTATTACTCTTCAGTTGTAAAAGATATTAAATTCAATGTCGACAAGTATAATTCAACTACAAGTATTTCAATTGGTGATATTGAGGTTGGTCATGATGTATTGATAACCGTTACAGTATCTCCGAGTGTTACCGGAAACGTAACTTTGATAATAAATAGTAAAGAGGAAACTCTGAATCTTGTTGATTCAAAAGCTACATACACAATTAAATCCATTACTCGTGGAGATTACACTATTAAAGCTCAGTACAATGGAAACTATAAATTCCTTGAAAGTGGAGATGATGCTAAATTCAGTGTAGATAAACTCGATACAGACATCTCTATCAGAGCAGAGGATATTGTTTATGGTGAAAATGCAAAAGTTGAAATTACATTAAATGATGATGCTGGTGGAAACGTTACTGCATGTGTCGACGGCAGAAATTTCACTTCAAACGTTGAAAACGGCAAAGCATTAATCAATATTTCAAATTTGAATGCAGGATATAAACAGTTCACTGTCAGCTATAGTGGTGATAATGTATACAATCCTAATAACGCATCTGCTTCATTTAATGTGGCCAAAGCCAATACTCCATTAACAATCCGTGTTGATGATATTAAGATCGGCCATGATGTAACTATTGAAGTAACTGTTAAAAATGGAGTTACCGGAAACATTACAATCACATGCAATAATCAGAATGTAGTAAAATCAATTCCGCGTACCGGAAAAGTTTCACTGACAATTTCAGATTTACTGGTTGGAACCTATGAAGTCTCAGCAGCATTAATGAGTGAAAATTATGAAAATGCTGAAAATAACACTTTATTTGAAGTATCTGACTATCAAACTCCTCAATGGCCTGATGAAGGCTATGACAGTAAAAACACCGGAAAATCTCCATATGTATCTGATTCAAATGGAGAAATTCTATGGACATATTCTGTAAACGGTGATGTTGTTGGAAACCTTGCAATAGATGCAGCCGGAAATATCTATCTGATAACTTCTAAAGCAATATACTCAATCGACAATAATGGAAAAGCATTATGGAACAGGTCTTTAAATGGGGATGGAAACCTGTCTGCAATAGCAATCAGCCGTGATGTAGTTATTGTTCCTCAGGCAGGCAACACTATAAATTTCATAAATCAGACTACCGGCGAGAAGTTTGGAAACTCCAATATCTATCTTGGATCAAGCTTATTTGCTCCGGTTGTCGATTCAAATGCAAATATTTATATCTCCAGTGAATACCAATACGGCTCTGAAGACTATAAACTTGTAATCATTCCATATAAACTATGGGAAAAAGGTGGAAATCCAATACTAATCAGTTTGGGTAAATCCTGTCCGCTTTCAGCACCTGTTATAGTAGATGATTCTACTGTAATTGTGGGATGTGATGACAGTCTAAAAATAATTGACATTTCAAACAATCAGGTATTGTCAAGTGTCAAAGGCAATACTAAATCAATAAGACCTGTCGTTGGACCGGGAAACATGATTTACGTTGTTTTAGATGACAACATTTGTCAAATCACTCCTCAGGGAAGTGCTGTCTGGAAGACCAAAATTACGGATGGAACTGGCAAATATCTGGTATTGGATGAAGAATCAGGGTTATATTCCATAAATTCAAAAGGAAACTTATATAAATACGATTTAATTGATGGCAGTGAGTCATTAATATCCCATTCAACATTTACATCAGGCATTTTAGTTGGAAATGAGGGCAATGTATATGTCGGATGCAATGACGTGCTTTATTCTTTCGATAGTGATGGAAACATGTTATGGAAATCTGATATTAAATCAGAAATCATAGGCAGTCCTATAATTGGTGAAAATGGCTTAATTTATGTTCAGACTAAGAATTCTATAGTGGCATTAACCGATTCACCATTGAAAAATCCGGAAATCAGTATCAACGTTAGTGATGCTGTTTTCGGTGATGATGTAACTGTCAGTGTTGGAATTGATTCACAATGTGTGGGTGAAATAACTCTTAAAATAGATAATGAACTATATAATGAAGCAATCAGCTCACAGGGATTAATCGTTAAAAACATTTCTAATTTAAATGCGGGCATTCATACAGTTGAAGTAACTTTTGCAGGTGATGCCCGTTTCACTCAAAAGACATTGCTTTTTAATTTCACAGTTAAAAAAGCTAAAGCAAGTATTGCTGTAAGCTCTAATGATATTTTCGTTGGTGAAAATGTAACTGTTAAAGTTGAAATGCCTCAAGGTGTTGACGGTACGGTTTCATATGAGCTTAACGGCAAAACTTACACATCAAATGTTGAAAATGGTTTTTCAGATATAATAATATCTGATTTAGAATCAGGAAACTACACAATAGTCATCAAATTCAAAGGAAACGACTATGATGACTGTGAAAATACCACATCATTTAAAGTTTTAAAAGTGGAAATTCCTGATGATAGTGAAACTATAGATTTCAATGTTTCTGAATCAGGTGAAGCTTCAAATTATAGTATTTCTCTTCCTGCTGATGCAACAGGTACATTAACAGTAAGTGTTGATGGTGCAGAATATACTGAAAGTTTGGTTAATGGTAAAGCTACTGTTAATGTTCCTGAATTATCCAATGGAACTCATAACATCAGTGTTTCTTATTCAGGTGATTCAAAATATGCTCCAATTTCTAAAAGCGCTGTTGTTAATGTTACAAAAGATGGGCCTGTTGAAAAGTCATCTGTTGGTCTTGAAATTTCAGTATCCGATATCACTTTAGGTGAGGATGCAGTGATTGATGTTGTATTTTCTGATAATGTGACTGGAGAAGTAACAATAACTGTTGATAGTAAGGATTATGAGGCTGTTATTGATAATAATAAGGCTAGTGTTACTGTTTCAGGATTAGCTGTAGGTGAATATGATGTGGTTGCAAAATATGTGGGAAATGATTATTATAAAGAATCTGTTAATTCAACTGGATTTAAAGTGTTGAAAGTTGATATTCCGGTTGGTGATGAGACTATTGTCATTCCGGAGTCTGGTGAAGAGTATAGTATTTCTCTTCCTGCTGATGCAACAGGTACATTAACAGTGACTGTTGATGGTATAGATTACACTTGTGATGTTGTCAACGGTAAGGCCAGCGTTAATGTTTCTGAATTGTCCAATGGAAGTCACAATATTACTGTTTCTTATTCAGGTGATTCAAAATATGCTCCAATTTCTAAAAGCGCCGTTGTTAATGTTACAAAAGATGGGCCTGTTGAAAAATCAGTTGTTGGTCTTGAAATTTCAGTATCCGATATCACTTTAGGTGAGGATGCAGTGATTGATGTTGTATTTTCTGATAATGTGACTGGAGAAGTAACAATAACTGTTGATAGTAAGGATTATGAGGCTGTTATTGATAATAATAAGGCTAGTGTTACTGTTTCAGGATTAGCTGTAGGTGAATATGATGTGGTTGCAAAATATGTGGGAAATGATTATTATAAAGAATCTGTTAATTCAACTGGATTTAAAGTGTTGAAAGTTGATATTCCGGTTGGTGATGAGACTATTGTCATTCCGGAGTCTGGTGAAGAGTATAGTATTTCTCTTCCTGCTGATGCAACAGGTACATTAACAGTGACTGTTGATGGTATAGACTACACTTCTGATGTTGTCAACGGTAAGGCCAGCGTTAATGTTCCTAAATTAAGTGGGGGAAGCCACAACATTACAGTTGCATATTCAGGAGATTCCAAATACTCTCCTATTATTAAAACTTCAACTGTTACAGTTCCTGTAGTTAAACTAACAGGATATGATTTATCCATGCTTTACACAAGCGGTAAATATTATAAAATCAGACTAACCAAAGATTCTAAAGGATTTGCAAATCAAACAGTTAAAATTGTTATTAATGGAAAGACATACACACGAACAACAGACGCTAACGGTTATGCTTCAGTTAAGATAAGTTTACCTCCTAAAACATACACTGTAACTGCTGTTTACGGAGAACTGAAGGCAAAAAATAAAGTTGTTGTTAAAACAATAATCACCGCTAAAAACATCAATGCTAAAAGATCTGCCAAAACAGTTAAAGTATCTGTAACTCTTAAAAAAGTTAACAGCAAATATCTGAAAAACAAGAAAGTTACATTGAAGTTCAACAAAAAGACATTCAAAGTCAAAACCAATAAGAAAGGTGTAGCTACATTCACAATTAAAAACAGTGTTTACAAAAAACTTAAAACTGGTAAAAAATACACTTATCAGGTTACTTACCTTAAAAACACAGTTAAAAAGACTATAAAGTTTAAAAAGTGATGAATTCACTTTTTTTTTATTTTTTTATTATTTTACATTATTTTGAAGTTTTGATATATCCTAATTCGAAACAGAATATTAAAAATACTAGTTTTTTCATTGATTTTAATTTGAGCTATCATTATTATGATGATTGCATTATAATCATTTCATATAATTAATTGTATCTTGAAGTAAATGCAATTCAAAATTGGTGTGTTATTTTTCTTTGTTGTTGTGTTATTTTCAATCTTGTTTTATATTTTATCTAAAAAAATTTTATATATTATATTTTATTTTTTTTCAATTTTAAATTAATTTATATATTAGATTTCACATATATTAAGAATGTAAAGTTAAATTTATTTTTTCTTATGTTAACTTTATTATTTAATAAAACATTGAATCGAGTGATTGAATGAAGAAAATGAATAAAAATATTCTTATTTGTGCACTTTTGGTCGTAATGATGCTGTTTTGCGTCAGTACGGTCAGTGCAGAAGATAATGCACTTGATAACAATTTAGCTAGCTCTGATGCTGGTGATGTTATTAGTGCAGAGGGGGATACTATCTATGTAGATAGTTCTTCGACAAGTGACGACGAACAAGGAACGGAGAGTAGTCCTTATAAAACAATTTCTTCCGCTGTTAACTCAGAAAAGGTTACTGGTGGGGAAACTATTTTTATAAAAAATGGAAACTACTCTGAAAGTACCATTACTTTTACAAAAAATTTAAATCTTGTTGGTGAAAGTAAGGATGGTGTATCTATAAAATCTACATCAACTAGTGCTGAACTATTTGTAGGTACTAATGATGGTCTTACACTTTCATTTAATAATTTAATTATTGAAGATTCATCAAAAACTGGTGGAACTGGTATTTTAAGATTCACTGGTGGAAAAGTTTTAAATATAGATTTTAATAATTGTACTTTTGATAATATTACAAATAAATATGGTGTAATGCAACTTGCTTCAACTGGTACAATAAATATTGCGGATTGTACTTTTAAAGATATTAAATCTTCTGTTTCTAATGGTGCAGGTGCAATATATGTAAGTGATGGTGGAACATATAATATTAAAAATACTGTTTTTGAAGATATTTCTTATACTCTTAGCACTGGTCAAGTGGGTGGTGTAATTTACATATCTAAAGCTGCTGCGAATTTAAATATGGAAAATGTTACTATCCAAAACTGTAAATATCCTGGAAATAGTATTGTACGTTCAACCGGTACTGTTGTTATTAAAAAATCTAAATTTGTAGATAATGATGTTGAATTGTCTTCTAGTGGTTATGTTGGGGACAGTTTATTCTACATTGGAGGCAGTGGAAAATTGACCATGGAACAATCTGTTCTTGCAAACAACACTGTTGCTAAAAATGTATTTTATTTAGGTTCCAGTGCTCAAGCAACCATGAACTATAATAATATTTATAACAACACATTCAATACTAGTTATGAATCAGGAATCAAAACTACCAATGGTGTGCTTGATGCAGAAAACAACTATTGGGGATCAAACTCATTACCTGAAGGCGTTACTGCTAACATATGGGTTGTTGAAGAAGAAGGTTCATACAAATTAAGCAACGGTAATGAATTAGAAAAAGAAATTCCTGGATTGAATGATGGTGGCGACGAACCTGTTGTACCAACTGTAAACGACATCATTTATGTTGATTCAGTAAACGGTGCAGATACTAACGACGGTTTCAGTGAAGCTACTGCAGTAAAAACAATCGAAAAAGCTGTAGCAATTTCCGAAGAAATCACTGATGATTTAGCTGAAGGTCAAATTCCTACCATTGTAATTAAGGAAGGTACTTATGTTGAAAACCCTATTACAATTACTGAAAGTGTCATTATCAACACTACAGGTCCTGTAACATGGGATGCAAATGGTAAAAGAGCTTTATATGTTCAATATGCTGATGTAAGTCTTTCAAACATTACCTTCATTAACGGTAATGAATCCTACAGTGGATCTGTTATCCGTCAGAATTACGGTATTGTACTCATTGACAATTGTGTATTCACAAACAATGGTGGAGAAAACAGGGAAGCTCTTATTTACAATAATTATGGTGATTTATCAATAACAAACACAGTATTTGATAAAAATACTGCTCATAAGACAAGTACTTCTTATGGAAACATTCGTGTAAACAATGGAAACTTATTTGTAGACAACTGTAACTTTACTAACAACTACAATAAATATGGTGTATTCTACATTTCAAGTTCACAAGCTGAAATTTACAACTCTTCATTTATTGGAAACAATGCTACTTCCTCAAGCGGAGGTTCAGGTGCAGCTATTTATGTAGGTGGCAGTTCCACTACCCAAAGTGCATCTAGTGGTAAAATCACTAATGGTACTGCTTCCAATTTATTAGTCAAAAACTGTGAATTTATTAATAACACTGCATTTGGCGGTACTTATTATGGTGGTGCCGGTGGAGCAGTCTATGTAAACAACAACGTAACTGCTGTAATTGAAGATTCATTATTTGAAAACAATGTTGCTATTACCGGTGGAGAATCTGGTAAAGGTGGAGCAATTTATGCTTCTGCAGGGGACATAACAGTAAACGGCTGTGTATTCAACGACAATGTTGCCGAAGAAGGTTCAGAAATTTATCTTAAATACTATGGCGGTTCTTCATACAGTATCATGGTCGCACCTGATGCAATCAATAAAATTAACGTTAAAGATTCAGTCTTTAATGATGATAATAGTGCAATTGTTGTTTCAGACAATGATAAATATGCCGCTGACGTGAATGAAAACTACTGGGGCAGCAATGACAATCCTGCTTCCAAAGTAGGGGAAAACGTCACTGTTGAAAATTGGGTAGTAATGGATGCTAAAGTAACTCCAGACAATGCTCAAATCGGAGACAATGTTACTGTTGATGTAACCTTCGACAAACTTCAACATGCTGATGACACCGTAAGCGAATATAGTGGAACTTTACCGGAAATGGATATAACTGTTACTTCCACAAGCGGTAAATTAAATGAAATTTTAACTGTTAAAGATAACAAGGCAAGTGTTGATTACACTATCGATGCTGCTGATGATGCAATTGATGTTGGTGACGTGTCAATACCTTTAGTTGCTGGAATCATTTACGTGTCTCCTGAAGGTGACGATACCAATGCAGGTACTGAAGAAGCTCCTGTTGCAACTATCGCTCACGCTATTGAAATTTCAGTTAAAGGTAAAATTGTTCTTTTAGAAGGTACCCACAAAACCGGTGACTTAGGAACAATCTCAAAAGATTTAACTATCACTGGTCAAGGTAATGCAATCATTGACGCTCAAAACAACAATAGAGTATTATATGTCGGTTCCACTGGAGATGTTTTAATTGAAAACGTAACATTAATCAACGGATACACTGCTGCTGATGAAAGCGGTGCATTATTAGGAAACTCCGGTAAATTAACCCTTCAAGGTTGTACCTTAGCAAACTCCACTTCAAGCAAAAACGGTGGAGCAATCTACAATGTAGCTGAATTAATGGTAATTGATTCAGTATTTGAAAACAATAAAGCAGCTCAAAATGGTGGAGCAATATTTTCACAGGCTGCTGCAGGTTTTACTCCTGAATTATATGTTGTAGGAACTACCTTTACCAACAACAATGCTAAAGGTTCTTCCAACTTTGCAGGAGGAGCAATATTTGCTCAACAAAACTCTGCATTTGATATTATAAACTCTGAATTTGTCGCAAACAGTGTAGATGCATACGGTGGAGGAGCTATCGAAATTGTAAACACAAATGTTGCTACAATTACCGGTTCCACATTTACTGGAAACTCCGCTAAAGGTGAAGCTGAATCAAGTAACTACGGTGGAGGAGCAATCAGTTTCATTGGTGCTTACTCTGATAAAAAAGAAACTTTAACTGTAACTGATTCTTTATTCGAACAAAACACCGTTGACGGTCTTGGTGGTGGAGCAATTTATGTAAGAACCGCTACTGTAAACGTTGCAAACTCTGTTTTAGTAAGCAATTTCGATGACAGCAATTATGCTGTTTACTCCAGAATTACCAGTATGGTAACTCCTACCGTAAATGTAAACGACAACTGGTGGGGAAGCAACGATTCACCTAAAGATTTCGTTTCTGATAAAGTGACATTAAACAGATGGGCTGTTTTAACTGTTACAAATGACACTCAAATCAAAGCCGGTGAAAACGTAACAATAAACGCAAACATTAACACATACACCACTGGTACTACAACCGGAGATTTAGCAAAACCTATTGTTGTGCCTCGTGCTGTTACTTTAGAAACTTCCGAAGCTACTGAAGAAGGTGTTTTAGTAGATGGTGAAGCTGACTTCGTTTACACAGTTCCTGAAGGATTAAAATTCATCAGAGTTTCTGTTGACAACGAAATTGTAACATTATTCGTAACCACTACTGCAACAACCGTAAGTGCTGACAACTTCACAGCTAAAAAAGGTGAAAGATATGAATTCGCTGTAAATGTAACTTGTGATGACGGCACTATCGTAAACCAAGGTACTGTCGAATTATTCATCGGTGAAGAATCCATCGCTACATTTGATGTAATCGACGGTGTAGCATCAGGTAAATTATTAATTACTCAAGATGAAGGCGAATATAACATCACTGTAAAATATGTTGACCCTGAAACCTTATTCGACGAAAGCTTTACTGTTGTAGGATTCACAGTTAAAGGTATGAATAACATTATCACTCCTGAAAACTTCTATGACTTCTTCGATGATGAAGGAATCATGTTTAGTGACATTCCATTTGATAACTTAATTTTCGATGGTGAATTTGAAGATTTAGGAGTTGACAAAATTGTAATTTCAGAATCCAAACAAATCGAATCCAATTACGCTGATTTCAATGATGTTGTAATAGTTATTGATGCGGATGATGTTTCATTCACTGGTAGAAGCTACTTCACTGTAGACGGCAGTGCTGTTTCAGGCCCTGTATTAGCTATTTACGGTTACAATGTAACTGTAGAAAATGTAAATATTGATTACACAACCGCTAAAGACACTGAAGCTTACGGTATTTTAATCTATGAAGCTGACGGCGTATCAGTTGATAACGCACGCATTGACTTTGTAAGTAACTCTGTAGGTACTCCTGGATACACTCAACACGCTATTCAAATCCGCAGTTCCAGCAATGTAAACATTACAAAAGGAACCATCAGATCAAAATTACCTGCTTGTGACGTTGATTTCTCAAGCCAAGGCATTGACCAAGATTTAATTTTAGCTGTCGGTATTCAAGACAGTGAAAACATTGTTTTAAATAAAAACACTCTTACCACTGATGTAACTGCAGCAAACGGAGACTATCCTACTGTTGATTCAATCATGACTAATAATGTAAACAATTTAGTCATCTCTGACAATAAGATTACTCAAACTGACAAGTCAACTGTTGGTGCAGGTTACTCAAATGCTGTAGACTTATACGTTTCAAACAATGTAAATATTACTGGAAACACCATTACAATCAATTCCGATGCTGGTGAAGAAGCTGCAGGTACTGCATATCCTATCCAACTTACAGGTCCTTACTCAAACGTAGTAATTGACGGTAACACTTTAACCGCAATCAGTAATGGTCCTACCTTAGGTATTTACTCACAAAACTATGCTGGTGAAACTGATATTACTGTAACCAACAACAATATCGATGTAACCGGTTTAGCAACTGCTGGAAATGTTTATTCTTTAGTTTCAGGTATGGAACTTCAAGACACCCAGGCAAAAATATACAACAACACTATTTACTCTCACAATGTCGGTGAATATGATGCAGATAACAATTTATACGGTATAAGTTACGCTCAATGGTTATCCGGCGATCACACCTTTGACATAAGAGACAATGCAATCTTCACTGAAGGTGCATACGCAGTATACTTCTTGAATGCTGTAAACAGTAATGTTGTTGGAAACGATTTACACGGCCATGACTTAGAAGGTGACAACGCAACTTTCATTAAAGGCGGTGAAGGAAACGTAATTGAAAACAACACCCCTCCTTACGAAGCTGAAGTTATCATTGACGCTCCTGGAGCTTGGATTGGTCATGATGCTGAAATTACTGTCACTGTAACAAATGCTACTGATGGTAACGTAACAATCAAAGTAAATGACAAAGTATATGATGATTTAGCTTTAGTTAACGGTAGTGCAACTCTAGTTGTTCCTTTAGCTGACATTGCACAGGATGCAATCAACAACGTTAGCGTAACCTATAACGGTGGTTCCAGAGTATTCTCCGGTGCTGGCGAAGCTACATTTAATGTAGTTAACGGTTTAATTACCAACCAAACATTCTTCAATTACTTCGCTGAAAACGGTTACTTGTTATCATTTGTTCCTGAAGGAGCTACCTTAGACTTCCAAGGACCGTTCTATGGTGCTAAATATAGTGTATACATTAACAAACCTGTAAATGTAATTTCATCCAAAAACGCAAACGGTACTGGTTTATTAGGCGCATATAATGAAGAACTCATCGGAACTGCTGTATTTGACAGTGGGGAAAACCCTAACTACAACTGGGTTAAATTCAATGTTGTAGCAGGCGGTGACAATACCAACATTACCGGTATTAGTATCATCAACGGTGATTTATTCATCCAAGGTGCATCCAATGTAACCGTAGACAACATTTACATGAAAGCTAACATGAGAGGTGTAGGTTCCGGAACCGGATTCTTATCCATCCACTCTGAAGCTTACAACACTGTAATTAAAAACTCATACTTCGAAAACGGTGGTACAGGTTCAAGTTGTGTAGTTCTCGGTAAAGGTGGAAAATACGCTACCTTTGACAACAATGTATTCAACATAACTGGTTCATCCGGTAACGTTTTATCATCCAATATATTTGTTGGTAAAGGTGACAACCCTGAATTTGTAAACTACATCAACAATGTAATCAACAGTCAAGTTGCTGCTTCCGGAACTATGTATGGTATTACTGTATGTGGTCAGGGTAACATAATTGAAAACAACACCTTAAACAACTTCAAAGGTAATGCAATTATTAACCAATGGGGTGCAACCTCAACCAAGAACGTTTACAGAAACAACACCATTACTGGTGGAGGATCCATGGCTATCGGTACTTACAGTATTGTTGAAAACAACAATGTTGCTGAAGGTGCTTTAACCGTAACAGAAGGATGTAACTTCACAGGAAACACTGTAAAATCCTTAACAATCAGTGGTAAAAATGTTTACGCAGCTAACAACACTGTTTTAACTACTGTAACCATTGCAGCTGCTGCTAAAAACACAACCTTCGAAGAAAATGAAGTAAATGGTCTTGTAACTGTTAACTCAAATGACAACACCATTGTCAGAAACAAAGTTACCACTGCAACTCCATATGCAATCGACTTGAAATCAACTTCAAACAACACTGTAACCTACAACAAATTATCTAGTGCCGATAAATTAGGTGACGCAGCTGTAAACTTTGCTGAAGATAAAGACAACAACGTCACCCTCAACGGCGGAAATCCAATTATGGATATTGAAGTTGAAAACACATGGATTACTCAAAACAACACAATTACTATTGCTATTGTTAACGCAACAGGTAATGTGACTGTAAAAGTAAACAACAAAGAATTTGTTGAAGTTCCTTTAGTAGATGGTGCTGTAACTATTGAAGTAGATGCAGCTGACATTGTTGCTGGTGTAAATAATGTAACCGTAACCTACAACGGTGACGATTTCATCAACGTTGACACTGATTCAACCACTTTCATCGGCTTAGACAATGTTGTAACTGAAGATATCTTCTATGAATACTTCGACGAATACGGATTCTTAAATGAAGAAGTTCCATTCGATGAACTGATCTTCAAAGGCGAATTCGACAAACTTTCATACTATGTAATTCTTGACAGACCTATCAAAATCACTGGTCAGGATGCTGTATTGAAAGACATTGCATTCGTCATTGACTCTACTGATGTCAGCTTAGATGGATTAACTTTAACTTCCACAATGAACTTAGGACCATTAGTAACTGTAGGTGAAAGTGACGTATCCATTTCAAACATGAACATTTCATACATTGTAAAAGATGGCGACTCAGTTGCTATTGATATTAAGGATGTAGACAATGTAAATGTGACTGATTCTGTCATTTATGTTGAAACTCATATCACTGAGGACACAAGTTCAGCAAGTGCAATCAATGTGGATGAGTCTTCAAATATCTTAATCGACGGAAATGTATTCACTACCAGTTTCCCTGCATTGTATGCAAGCAACTATGACTGGGATTACTTCATGATGGGATTAAACACTGTAAATCCTATCAGGTTAAGAGCAACCGAAAATATTACATTCACAAACAATAAAGTAAACTCTACTTTAAATGATGTAAGTGCTTCTTATCCGACTGCTCAATCAGTTTATATTATCGGCTGTGAAAACGTATTGGTAGATTCAAACGACTTCTATTTCGTTGATGAGTTTACTCCTCAAGGTGTAGTAGCTTACTTATATGTAATTGACTTCGGATTTGACAAAAACACTACTGTTTCTAACAACAACTTTGATGTGAGAACTGTATCTGGATTAAACGCTGCAGGTACAGCATATGCGCTCCAAGGTGTAGAATCTCAAATTGATATTATTGGAAACAACATTACCACTGTCTCAAACGGTCCTAACTTAGGATTCTACGTTGCTAGTATGATGGGCGGACCATCTGAGATATACCTTGCAAATAACATTATAAATGTAACTGGTAATGCAACCACTTCCGAACAATGGGCATTGGTATCAGGTATTGAAATCACAAACGGTGACGCAAAAATATATAACAACACAATTTATGCTAACAATGTAGCAGGATACGTTGAAAATGCTCCTGTTCACGGTGTAAGCTATGGTCAGTACATGTACGGTTCCCGTTCATTGGATGTACAGAACAACACTATGTATGTTCAAGGTAAATACACTGTTTCAGTAATTAGTGGAACCAAAGCTAACGTTACAGGAAACACTTTATACGCTGAAGAATTATTCGGTGATGATTCTGTTGCTCCTGGTGTAGACGGTATTGTAGAAAACAACACTCCTCCATTTGCAGATATTGATGTATTTATTGATGGTCAAACTGCATGGATTGGAACTAACTCTACTATTACTGTAACCGTACCTACCGGAACTGGTAATGTAACTATTGTTATTGGAAATAAGACATTTAAAGAATTAAAATTAGAAAATGAAACTGTAACTGTTAATGTATCTGCAGAAGACTTAGTTTTAGGCGCTAATGAAATTAATGTTACTTACAACGGAGACAAATATAATTTACCTACTATGTCCACAGGTAACTTACAAGTAATTGACGGTGTAATTACAAATGAAACCTTCAAATACTACTTCGATGCAGACAACAATAATTACTTATTCGATTATGTTCCTGAAAATGTAACATTAGACTTCCAAGGTTCATTTATCGGCAATGAATTTACTTTATCCATCAACAAACCTGAAAACATTGTTTCAACTACTGGTGATGCAGTATTTGACAGTAACCGTACTAGTGCTCCATGGATAACCTTCAATGTTATTGCTGGTGCAGACCACACTAACATAACCGGTATCAGCATTATAAACGGTAACTTATTCATCAGAGGAGCTTCATATGTGACTGTTGATGATATTTACATGAAAGCTGATAAAAGAGGAGTAGGATCAGGTACTGGATTCCTGTCTATCCACTCTAACGCTTACTACACAACCATTAAAAACTCTCACTTTGAAAACGGTGGAACCGGTTCAAGTTGTGTTGTACTCGGTAAAGGTGGTAAATACGCTACATTTGACAACAATGAATTTGAAATAACCGGCTCATCAGGTAACGTACTGTCCTCAAACATTTTCGTAGGTACAGGAAACAACCCTGAATTTGTAAACTACACAAACAACAAGATTGTCAGTCATATGGCTGCTTCCGGATTCATGTATGGTATTACTGTATGTGGTCAAGGTAACATCATTGAAAACAACTCCTTAATCAACTTTAGAGGTAATGGAATTGTCAACCAGTTCGGTGCAACCTCAACCAAAAACGTATACAGAAACAACACCATAACCGGTGGCGGATCAATGGCAATAGGTACTTACAGTCTCGTTGAAAACAACAATGTAACTGAAGGTTCCTTAACTGTAACCGAAGGATGTACCTTTATTAACAATACTGCAAAAGCATTAACAATCAGTGGTAAAAACGTTGTTGCAGAAGACAATACCATTTTAACAACTGTAACTATCAGTGCAGCTGCTAAAAACACTACTTTCACTGGAAACGATGTATTTGGTTTAGTCACTGTAAACTCCGGCGACAATACAATTAAAGACAACTTTATTGTTTCATCATCCGAGTTCACAATAGACCTTAAATCAACTCAAAACAACACTGTAACTGATAACATATTATATGCTGCAGAGTTAGTTGGAGACGCATCTGTTAAATATGCAAACGAAAACAACACTGTAAAAGACAACTTCCCAGTTGATCCTGTATTAAATGTTGAAGTTGATGATATTGTTGTTGGTGAAACTGCTGAAATCAATATTAAATTTGCAGAACCTGTTGTTGGAACTGTAGAAGTGTTACTCAACGGTAAAAAATACACTGTAGAAGTAAATGACGGTGCAGCACAATTAAATGTATCTTATTTACCTGCAGCTAAATATACTGTTGGCGTATACTTTGACGGAGACCTTTTATACATACAAACTGATGCATTAAAAGAATTCAATGTGGAAAAACTATCAACAGACTTAAATGTTGAAGTTAGCGAAGCTGTCTCCGGTGATAATGTAACCGTTACTATCAAAGCTGAAAATGTAACTGGTAATGTAACTGTAACCTCTGATTTAGGACAAGCTACCACCATTGCTTTAGATGAAAATGGTACTGCTACTTTCACTCTTGAAGATGTAATGGCTGGAGATCATTATGTAAGTGTTGCATATGATGGCGATGATGTAAATGATGCTGTAACTGCTGTTGTTCCATTCACTGTAGAGAAAAAAGATGCTCCTGTTGTAGTTAAAGCTGATGAGAAAGCTACTGTTGGAGTGCCTACTACTATCAGTGTAGAACTTCCTGAAGCTGCAAGCGGTATGGTTGTATTTACTATTGGTGATGAAAATGTTGCTGTTTCATTGAACATGGGCGATTCTGTAAACTTCACATTCGATAAAGCTGGAACCTATAATATTAGTGCAATGTATTTAGGTGACGATTACTTCAGTGTAAATGCTTCTGAAACTATAACTATTGAAGTTGCTGATAAAGAAGTTCCTGAAGTTGAAATCAATGTTCCTGAAGACATTAAATCTGGTGAAAGTGGAAACATTACTGTTGCTATTGCTAATGCTACTGGTAATGTATCTGTAATTGTTGATGGTGTTGAAACTGTTGTTCCTTTAGATGAAAACGGTACTGCTGTTATTCCAATTGAAGATGTTGCAGCTGGAGATCACAGTATTGTTGTCGTTTATAGTGGCGATGATGTAAATGGTGCTACAACTGCTGTTGTTCCATTCACTGTAGAGAAAAAAGATGCTCCTGTTGTAGTTAAAGCTGATGAGAAAGCTACTGTTGGAGTGCCTACTACTATCAGTGTAGAACTTCCTGAAGCTGCAAGCGGTATGGTTGTATTTACTATTGGTGATGAAAATGTTGCTGTTTCATTGAACATGGGCGATTCTGTAAACTTCACATTCGATAAAGCTGGAACCTATAATATTAGTGCAATGTATTTAGGTGACGATTACTTCAGTGTAAATGCTTCTGAAACTATAACTATTGAAGTTGCTGATAAAGAAGTTCCTGAAGTTGAAATCAATGTTCCTGAAGACATTAAATCTGGTGAAAGTGGAAACATTACTGTTGCTATTGCTAATGCTACTGGTAATGTATCTGTAATTGTTGATGGTGTTGAAACTGTTGTTCCTTTAGATGAAAACGGTACTGCTGTTATTCCAATTGAAGATGTTGCAGCTGGAGATCACAGT